>JBJXGS010000157.1:0-2857 GCA_046160545.1 Burkholderiales bacterium | reverse complement strand
GCCCAAGAGCGAGTCCATCTCCGCACGCGAAAAGGGCACGCCCTCGGCGGTTCCCTGCACTTCGACAAAGCCGCCGCTGCCGGTCATGACCACGTTCATGTCGGTGTCGCAGTCGGAGTCCTCGGCGTAGTCCAGGTCCAGCACCGGCGAGCCGCGATAGATGCCGACCGATACCGCAGCCACGTGGTCGGACAGCGGGTTCGCATCAGGCGCCAGGGTTCCGGCCGCCTTCAGGCGGTCGATCGCTTCGCGCAGCGCAATCCACGCGCCGGTGATGCCCGCGGTGCGCGTTCCGCCATCGGCCTGGATCACGTCGCAGTCGATCTGGATGGTGCGTTCGCCCAGGGCCTTCAAGTCGGTGATCGCACGCAGGCTGCGGCCGATCAGGCGCTGGATTTCCTGGGTGCGACCGGACTGCTTGCCGCGCGCGGCCTCGCGGTCGGAACGTGTGTGCGTCGAGCGCGGCAGCATGCCGTACTCGGCCGTCAGCCAGCCCTGGCCGCGGCCCTTCAGGAAAGGGGGCACGCGTTCCTCGACGCTGGCGGTGCAGATCACGCGGGTGTCGCCAAAGCCGATCAGGACCGAGCCTTCGGCATGGCGCGTAAAGCCGCGCTGGATCAGGACGGGGCGCAGTTCATCGGTGCGCCGGCCGCTGGGGCGTGGGGTCATTGAGTGCGGTCCTCGCAAGCTTGGTTTCGATGGGCACAAACAAAAAGCCCCGCCGAAGCGGGGCTTTCTGGACAACCGGCGCCGAATTAGTTATTCGGGCGGGTGCCGACCACTTCGATTTCCACGCGGCGATTCTTGGCGCGGCCTTCGGCGGTCTTGTTGTCGGCGACAGGCTGCTTCTTGCCCTTGCCTTCGGTGTAGATGCGGTTCGGCTCGATGCCCTTGGTGACCAGATAGGCCTTGACGGCTTCAGCACGCTTGACCGACAGCTTCTGGTTGTACGCGTCGCCGCCCACCGCGTCGGTATGACCGACCGCGATGACGACTTCGAGCGCGATTCCCTTCAACTTGCCGACCAGGTCATCCAGCTTGGCCTTGGCTTCCGGCTTCAAGACAGCCTTGTTGAAGTCGAAGAACGCGTCAGCCGCGAAAGTCACCTTCAACGACGCTTGCGCCGGGGGCTTGGGTGTCGGTGCATCCGGCTTGGGCGGCTGCGGCTGGGCCTTGGGCGGCGGCGGCGGCGGCGGCGGCGGGGCTACCACGGGCTTCGGCTTGGGCGGATCGCAAGCGGCACCAACGATCGGGGCGTCGCACTCGCAGTTCGCGGTGGCCGGGGTCCAGTAACCAGTGCGCCAGCACAGGTTGCCAATCTTGGGGTCGCCGAAGTTGGAATTGCGCACGATCACACCGCGCGCGTCCTGGACATAGGCGTCTTTGCTGTTTTGCGCCGAAGCGCCTGCGGACACTGCGAGGCCGAACGCAGCCAAGAGCATGCCCAGATTTTTCGAGACCTTCATGTTTCTCCTCTTCGCGAAGTGAATTTGACTTCTGATTTCAGAACTGCTTTTTCACGATTATCGGCCAAAACCGCAAACTTTGCACGCCGGAAAAGAAACCGGTTCACCGATGTCCAATCGTCGCAACCAATGGAACGGCGAATAGATTACCCCTATTCCACTCTCAGGCGATTCTGCCACAGCCGCGCGATCGAATCCAAGTCGCTGTCCGTCGCGTGGCTCAATCGTTGTTTACAGGCAACACTTTTGCCGGCAACCCAGACTTGGACCACGTCGGTGCGCTCGGCGACGTAGACCAGGTGCGAAACGGGGTCGTACACGGGGTTGAGGTCGGTGCGCGCGAGCGACACGGCGGCCAGGTCGGCGAACTTGCCCTCCGCGATCGAACCGATCGTTGCATCCAGACCCAGCGCCCGTGCCCCACCCAGTGTGGCGGCGCGCAGCACCGAGGCAGCCGGCAGAACCTCGGGTCGCCCGGAAGCGCCTTTGGCCAAAAGAGCCGCCAGGCGCATCTCGGCAAACATGTCGAGCCTGTTGTTGGACGCCGCCCCGTCGGTGCCGATGGCCAGGTTGACGCCGGCATCGGCCAGACGCGCTACCGGTGCAATGCCGCTGGCCAGCTTCAGGTTGGAGGCCGGGCAATGCGCGACCGAGACGCCTTCGCGCGCCATCAGTTCGATCTCGGCGTCCTCCAGGTGCACCGCGTGAACGGCGATGGTCTGCGGGCCGATCAGGCCCAGCCGTTGCAGCCGCGCCAGCGGGCGCGTGCCGTGGTCCTTCATGCTTTGCGCAATCTCCTCGGCTGTCTCGTGCAGATGCACGTGCACCGGCACGCCCAGTTCGGCTGCATAGCGGGCGATCTTCTCGAAGGTCTTGTCGCCGACGCTATAGGGCGCGTGCGGTGCCAGGCAGAACGACAGGAGCGGGTCATGGCGGTGCGCGTCGCGGAACGCCAGCCCCTTCGCCAGGTAATCGTCGGCGTCGCTCGCGTAGGCGGTCGGGAACTCGATGGCGATCATGCCTACCGCAGCGCGCATTCCCAGCGACTGCGCCGCCTTGGCCGACGCCTCTGGAAAGAAGTACATGTCGTTCATGCAGGTGACCCCGCCGCGCAGCATCTCGGCGGCGGCCAGTCGGGTGCCATCCAGCACGAAATCGGCCGAGACGTGCTTGGCCTCGGCCGGCCAGATGTGCTCGGCAAGCCAGGTCATGAGCGGCAGGTCGTCGGCGTAGCCGCGCAGGAGCGTCATGGCCGCGTGGGTGTGCGCGTTGATGAGCCCCGGAACCAGGACCGCGTCGGGGTGGCGCACCGTCTCGGCGGCGGTAAAGCGCTGCGCCGCCAGGGCGGCCGGCAGGAGAGCGACGATGCGGCCGTCGCGCACCGCAACCGC
>JBJXGS010000156.1:0-2957 GCA_046160545.1 Burkholderiales bacterium | reverse complement strand
CGGCGATGGCGACCTCGGTGCCGGCCGGCGCAGGCTTGCCGTCGGCCGTCTTGACCGAAACCTTGACGCGCGCCGTCTCGCGGGTCTGGTAGACCGGTTTGTCGGCGCTCACGCCGACCTTCAACTCGAAGGCGCTCTTGCCGACCTGCACTTCGGCAATACCCAGCTTGAATGCGGGCTTGGCCAGATCGACCATCGCGGTGGCGCGGCCCCGGTTGTACAAATCCACCCAGTCGCTGCGCTCGTTACACCAGTCCACCGGCGAGCGCCAGCCCCACTGGAAAAACGAGTACCAGGGCACGTCCCTGATACGGCCACGCACTGCCAGGACCGAGACGTACACGTTGGGTGCATAGCCGGGCTTGATGGGCAGCGCTATCACCGGGTCGCGCCCGGAGAGCGGCACGACCAGGGTTTCGACCACGCCCTCGCGCTCGACCGCCACCCATGCGGTGGCACTGCGAAACGGCATGCGTACCTGGAATTTGGCGGTCTCGCCGGGCTGGTACTGCTTTTTCTCGGGCAGGAGGTCCATGCGGTCGGCGTTGTCACCGCCGAACCAGGCGTCGCCGCCGGCCACCCAGATCGAGGTGGTGGCGACCGAAACGCGGCCCTCGCTGTCCTCGGCTTCCGCCTTGAGTTCGATGTTGCCGACGCTCTCCAGCACCGGCTCGCACAGCAGCAGGCCGCGCGCATCGCTGCTGCCGTTGCACAGGCTGCCCAGGTCGCGCGTCTCGACCTTGTTGTCGTAGCTGTAGAAGCCGCCCACGGTGCGCGTGCGGCTCGAAAGGGTGGTGCGCAGCGTCCCCTTGACCGCGACCTTGGCGCCCTTGCGCGGCTTGCCATCCAGCCCGAGGACCACGACCTTGAGCAACGCCTTGCGTCGCACCTGCACCCAGCCTTCGCTGTGGATGCCGGCGATGACCGCAGCCGGCCATAGCGATGTGACGCTGCGCAGGGTCTGTTCCTCGCCGTTGGGGTCGCGGTAGGTGGCTTCGGCGACCAGTTCGCGCGGCCGCTCGACGCGCGGCAGGTCCTTGACCACGAAGCGCGCCGTGCCCTCGCGCGAGAGCGTCACGGCGGCCTTGTCATTGATGAGGCGGTCGGCGTTGGGACGTGCCACACCCTGCGCATCGGGGGGCGATGCTTCCGCTGCGGCATCGGCACCCTGGCCGAATGCGAATTCCGCGTAGTCCGCGAAGTTCACCTCGCGGTGGCGCAGCAGCGTGGTGAGGCTGACCGCGTGACCTGCCGCCGGGCCGCCGGACAGGTACGAGAGCGTCAGGTCAAGCGGCACCTCGCCCGGGCGGATCTGTGGACCCTTGGGCGACGCCACTGAACCCTGCATCAAGGGCAGGCGGAATTCGGCGACGCGAAAGCTGCCGGTTTGCAGGATGCGTCCGTCGTTGCTGCCGCTGTAAACCAATGACACGGCGTACTCGCCCAGCTTGGCGTCGGTCGGGACTTTCCAGCTGTTGGCCGCGCTGGCGCGCGCGCCAAAGCTGATCGGCAGGTCGACATCCGATCCGCTACCCAGATGACTGATGCGCACAGCCGTGGGCATGCTTTTCGCGCCCGGCAGGGCCAGCCCGCCCATGGTCTCCTCGCGCACAAAATGCTTCATCGAGACCGTCTCGCCGGCGCGCAGCAGCGGCCGGTCGAAGACGGTGTGCGCGGCCAGCGCGCCAGACTCCCCGCTGCCCTGATTGACATTGAAGCGCCAGGGCTCGATGCCGTTCTGCCAGTCTGACAGCGCGAACGACAGCTCGTCCCCCTTGCGCGCCGTGACCAGAAATTCCGGCTGGCCATCGGCGCAACGTGCGGGCCTGGTCAGGCCGCTGCGGATCGCCGCCACCCCGTCCGGACCGGTCATGCCGGTCCACAGCGCGGCACCGCTGCAATCGGAGACGCGTATCGCGGCATCCGCCACCGGCCGCGCGCCGTCGAGCGTGGTCACCCATACCACGCCGCCGCCGGCCGTGCCGCCTGCGTCGCCGCGCGTCATCTTGAAATGCACCGCCAGATTGGTGACCAGCGCCCCGGCACGCACATACATGGGGGCGGGCTTGCCGAGGAGCGCGGCGCCTAAGCGTTCGCTTTCGATCTCGATGATGTGAAAGCCCGGCTCCGGCAGCGGAATGCCGATCACTTCGAAGGCCTTGCCGCCGGAGGGCGCCGGCAGACTGGCACTGCGCGCTCCGGGGGCACCCTTGAGCAGAGGTGCTGCGCGAGACTTGAATTCGTCATTGCCCGCCACGCGCAGGCGGGTCAGCCACGCGAGGATCTGCGTGTCCTCGGTGACGCGGATGCGGTTGAGCGGAGCGCCGCTCTGCGCCGCTGGCGCGGGGTCGCCCGCGCGCACGCTCACGCTCGTGGTCTTGAGCGCGGGTTCGATATTGCGGATCGTTACCGGAAGGACCGGTTGCGAGCGCTCGATGATGCCGAAGCCGGCGGCGAACTTGGCCAGGGGCGCGCCTTCGCCGGTCTTCACCTTCAGCGGGAAGCTGGCCGCATTGACAACGGCGCGTCCGCTGTCGTCAACGAACTTGGCCGGCAACAGCACCGAGAACTCGGTGTTCTCGGCGAAGGGCGGTGCAAAGCGGACCTGGCGGACCACCGTTTCGTTGGATTCGCGTGCCCAAGCGGGTTGGCGTTCACCTCCGGGCCCCTTGACGCGAATCGCATCGGCCAAGGCGCGCGGCACGCCGGCGGAGAATTCCAGCGCCATCTCCTGATAGGGCGAGCAGGGCGCATTGGCGTTTTCGCGTGGGCAGGTGAAACTGACCTTGAATTCCGGGCGCACCTTGAACTTGAGCGCCTGGTCCATGGGGGTGGCGACGCGCGCTGCCGGATCGGCGGCGGCACTGGCGATGCCGCGCCCCCAGATGAGGGTGAGGTTCGCGCCGGGCGGGAGGCGCTGTGCGCACTTGAGCAGCACCAGACGCGGGTCTGGGGCG
>JBJXGS010000155.1:0-8059 GCA_046160545.1 Burkholderiales bacterium | reverse complement strand
GGTCAGGCCGGCGGATATGCCGATTTTGTAAGTCTGTGCCGCCGCTCCGGCGGACAGCAATGCGAGGCTCAGGGCCGCCAGCTTGGTCAAGGTGCGCATTTCATGTCTCCTAGTTGTGCTGCGTTTGGGTGCTTCAGTTGGCCGGCGGTCCGTAGCCGCCGCCGCCGGGTGTTTCCAGTACCACCACATCGTCGGGTTGCAGGGTGAGCTTGCGTGCTTCGGATACATCGCGCCCGTTCACACGGAAGTGTCCGCCCGCGCCGGGCATGCCGCCGCCCAGTCCTTCCGGGCCTTGCCCCAGCCGGCTCGGCACGGCGTTGAGCGTCCAGGGCTTGTCGGTACGCAGATGGAACTGGATCACCTGGCCATCGCCACCTGGTGTGCGTCCAGCGCCGCCGCTGCCGAGTCGCAGCTCCTTGCGGTCGAACACGATCGGCATGGCAGCCTCGAGAATCTCCACCGGCACCGCGGCCACTCCGGTCGGATAACAGGTGGCCGAAGGACCCGGCTTGGTCAGGCGCGCGCCCATGCCGCCGGAGTAGTTGAACATCGACGAGGTGAATGCCGAGCCGTCGTCGCGCCGGCCCTGTACCTGCATGGTCCATACCGCGCCGGCGCCCTCGGCCAACACTCGATCGGGTATCACGTGGTACAGGGCCTTGAGAATCGGCATGGAGACATACATGCCGACCACATGACGCGCGTTCACCGGCACCGGGTACTCGCAATTGACGATCGAGCCCTTGGGCGCGCTGACCACGATGGGCGCGAGCGAGCCGTGGTTGTTGGGCAGTTCCGGGTTCAGGCAGCTGCGGATGGCAAAGGTCGAGTAGGCGTGGGTGTAGTTCATGACCACGTTGATGCCGGCACTCGAGGCGCCCGAGCTGCCCGCGAAGTCGATCCTGACCTCGCCCAGGTCAGTGTCGATGGTCACCGCTGACTTGAGCGTGATGATTTCGCCACCGGGCACATCGAAACTGGATTCGCCGTGGTAGGTGCCGGCCTTGAGCTGGCGAATCGCATGGCGCGTGGCGTCCTCCGAGCGGCGGATGATCTCGTCGGACAGCCCTTCAATGTCGGCCAGGCCGTAGCGCTCACACATGGCCGCCAGGCGCTCGCCGCCCGCGGCGCCGGAGGACACCTGCGCGGCCAGGTCGCCGAAGACGTGGTCGGGTGTGCGCACATTGCGGCGGATGATGTCGTGCAGTGTGGCGTTGGCTACACCCGCATCAAAAAACTTGAGCGGCGGGATCCACAGGCCCTCCTCGTGGATGTCGCGCGCCCCGGCGCCGATGCCATAGCCGCCGATGTCGGTGTGGTGGATGGTCGATCCCACATAGCCGATCAGCCGATGCTCCCGGAAGATGGGAGTGAGCAGGGTGATGTCGAAAAAATGCCCAGCCGAGAGCCACGGATCGTTGGTGATGACCACATCCCCCGGCACAAGCTTGCCTTCGAACAGGCGATGCAGATGTCCGCCGGCGGCCGCCAGGGAATTGATGTGGCCCGGCGTTCCGGTGTTGGCCTGCGCGACCATGCGGCCGCGCGCGTCAAAGAGCGCGGAGGCCAGGTCGCCGGCTTCACGCACGATGGGCGAGAAGGCGATGCGCTGCAGGGCCTTGGCCTGCTCGCTGACGATGCCGATCAGGTTCGACCAGAGGATCTCGAGCTCGATGCCGTCCAGTTTCTTGCTCATTTGGCTTTCTCCAGGGTGGCCACGACGCAGCCGACCTCATCAGTCGTGGCGCGCCAGCCGGGCGGAATGACGATGGTGGTCTCACGTTCCTCGATGATGGCCGGTCCGGTGACGGACTGTCCGGCAGCCAGCGCGGTGCGGTCGTATACCGGCACGGCCTGGTTGTCCTGCCACAGGTGTACCGGACGCATGCCCTTGGGTGCCCCGGGTACGCTGGCGGTCGCCGCGGCGGGGTGAAAGGGTACTTCCGGGCCGCGCACGGTCAGGCGCCAGCTCACGATCTCGACCGGCACATGCGAAGGATTGAAGCCGTATTGCGCGAGGTAGGCGCGCTCGAAGACCGTGCGAATGGCCGCGGTGTCGCGGGTCGCACGCGGGTCGAAGCCAAAGCTCACCCCCACTTCGTTCTGCTGGCCGAAATAGCGCAGGTCCGCGCCGAAAGTCATGGCGACGTCGCCGCGCGCGACGCCGGCACTGATGAGGGCGCTCGCACCTTCATCGGCCATCTCGCCGATCAGGCTTTCGGTGCGTGCCCAGTCGACCGCATCGAGCAGCCCCAGGGCGCTGCGCACGAGGTCCAGGCGGACCGGCGTGACCAGGGTGCCGAAGGCCGACAGCACGCTCGCCTGCGGGGGAAAGATCACCGAGGTCGAAAGCAGGAGCGCACCCACTTCGCACGCGTGCACCGGGCCGGCACCGCCGAAGGCGAACAGCGGCAGGCCGCGATAGTCGACACCGCGGTCGGTGGCGTGTGCGCGGGTCGCCGAGGCCATCGCTTCGGCGACGACGCGATAAATGCCGCGCGCGGTCGCGGTGAGTCCGGTGCCGAGCCGGTCGCCGACGCGAGCGGTGGCGGCGCGCGCTGCGGCCAGGTCAAGTTTCATCTCGCCGCCCAGGAAACTGTCGGCGTCGAGCAGGCCCAGCACCAGGTCGGCATCGGTCACCGTGGGTTCAAGCCCGCCGCGCCCGTAGCACGCGGGGCCGGGTTCGGCACCTGCAGATTCCGGGCCCACCTTGAGCAGCCCCAGGTCATCCACATGCGCGATGCTGCCGCCGCCGGCGCCGATCTCGATCATGTCGATCGAGGGTATGGTCACCGGCATGCCGCTGCCCTCCTTGAAGCGGTACTTGCGGTCGGCCTCGAAGAGTCCCGTCACCAGGGGCTTTCTGTCCTCGATCAGGCAGGCCTTGGCGGTGGTGCCGCCCATGTCGAAGGACATGAGCCGGTCCAGCCCCAGCACTTCGGCATAGTGGCTGGCGGCCAGGGCGCCGGCCGCCGGGCCGCTTTCGATCATGCGCACCGGATTGCGGCCAGCCACCTCAACGCCGATGATGCCGCCGGAGGAGAGCATGATCAGGGGATCGTTGGCGAACTTCTCCTCGCGCAATCGTACGGCCAGTGCCCGCAGGTAAGGCAGCGAGATCGGCATGGTGTAGGCGTTGATCGCGGTCGTGGAGGCGCGCGGGTATTCGCGCACCTGCGGCGCCACCTCCGAGGACAGCGAGAGAAATAGTTCCGGTGCAACCTCGCGCAGGATCACGGCGATGGCGCGCTCGTTGGCGGAATTGGCATAGCTGTTCAGGAGGCAGATAGCCAGCGAGCGCACGCCTGCGGCCGTGAGTTGCTCGGCCAGGCCGACGATGGCAGTGCGCTCGGGCGCCTTCAGCACGGTGCCGTCGGCCAGGGTGCGCTCGTCGACACCGAAGGTCAGCTCGCGCGGCACCAGCGGCGGCGCGAACTCGATCTGCGGGTCATACATCTCGTAGCGATGCTCGTTGCGGATCGACAGGACGTCGCGAAATCCCTCGGTCACCAGCATGGCGGTGACTTCACCCTTGCGTTCGATGAGCGAGTTGGTGACCACCGTCGTCGCATGCACCACCACGCCATTGACATCGGCCGGGCCGATACCGGCCTTGCGGAGAGCCGCGTGGACACCAGTGAAAAAGCCGTTCAGCAGATTGCGCGGCGTGGTCAGGGTCTTGTCGACCACCAGCGCGCCGGTGGACGCGCGCAGCACGATGTCGGTGAATGTGCCGCCGATGTCGACGGCCAGCGAATAGACAGGTTTCAAGAAGGACTCCAACCCAGTTGCCGGGAAACGCGGCTGGCCGCGCCGGTGACCTGCGCCAGCTGCGCGGCCGCCGGCCGGGCCGCGATGAATTGCGTGGAACCGACGATGGCGATCGCCCCGGCGTAGCCGCCGCGGTGATCGAAGACCGGTGCTGCCAAGGCGTTGATGCCGAAGACGACTTGGTTGGCCGCGGTCGCCCAGCCTTGGCGCCGCACTGCAGCCACCTGCTTCTTGAGTTGCGCGGCACTGGTGACCGAGTCCGGGCTCAGGGCCGTGAGCGTCCCGGCAAGGCAGCGTTCCAGCAAGGCCGCGGGCGCGAAGGCCAGCGCCACCTTGCCATGCGCGCTGCAGTTGAGCGACATCTGCGTGCCGGGCCGAATACCGAACTCGACCACCGACTGGCCCTGCACGAGATCCAGCACCACGACCTTGCCTTCTGCCAGGGTGGAAAGGGTGACCGCCTGGCCGGTTTCATCGCGCAGGCGCACCATTTCGCTGCGCGCCGCGCCAAGCACACCGAAACGGTCGCGCAAGCGCTCGCCCAACTGGAACAGCTTGACCCCCGGTTCGTAGCGCTGGGTCAGCGGGTCCTGGCGCACGAACTCGCGGTTGGCCAGTGTGCGCAGGTGGCGGTGGATGGTGGCCTTGGAGGTCGCAAACCGCTGCGCCAGATCGGTCACGCCGCACGGGCCGGCTTCCTGGGTAAGGAGTTCGAGCAGGCGCAGGGTCAGGTCGGCGGTTTCGCGCGAACGCTCGGTCAGCGCACTGCGGCGCGGCCTGCTGTGTGGTGCAAGACCCCCCGAACTGACGGCCAATTCTGTCTCCCCAGGCGCACGACGGTTGCGGTGCGATGTTCCGTTTAACGGAACAATGTTTTGTTTAACGTACCATCGGGGCAGGCCCAAGTCAAGCACGGATCACGCTTAGCGCTTGCCGCAGGTCGGTGTAGCATGCGATGCACCGCGCGCGCGGCCACCTCCTTCACCCCTCATTCAAGCCCATGCATCGTCGCATCTTTCTTGGCGCCACTACCCTTGCCGCTGCATTGATTTCCCTGCGCACAGTTGCGCAATCGGTCAGCGCCGACACACCTCCGCAGATCGGCCAGATCAGCAAGGATTCGGTCTGGGTGCCCACGCCGGACCGCATGATCCGACGCATGATGCAGATGGCCGATGTGACCCGCGACGACCTGGTGATCGACCTGGGTTCCGGTGACGGACGCATTCCGATTCACGCGGCGCGGCACTTTGGCGCACGCGCCATCGGTGTCGAGCTCGAGCCCAACCTGGTGCGCCTGTCGATCGACAAGGCGCGCGCCGAGGGGGTGGGGGAGCGCGCGCGCTTTCTGCAGCAGGACCTGTTCCAGGCCGATCTTTCGCAGGCCACCGTGATCGCCCTGTACATCAGTCCTGGCGTCATGGTGCGCCTGCGCCCGATCCTCCTGGGACTGAAGCCCGGCACGCGCGTGGTCTCGCATCACTTCACGCTCGAACCCTGGGAGCCGGACGAGACCATCCGGGTCGAGAACCGCATGGCATATCTGTGGGTGGTGCCGGCGGATGTGCGTGGCGAATGGGCGGTCTCAGTCGCCGGACAGGATCTGGTGGTCCGCTTCGCCCAAAACCTGCAGATGCTCACCACCGCAGGCGAGCGCGCGGGGCGGCCGGTCAACGTGATCGGTGCGCGGCTGCGCGGCAGCGAGGTCCGCTTTACCGCCTTTGACCGCGATGGCAATTCGCGGCAGTTCGAAGGACAGGTGGAGGGGGGGCGCATGCGCGGCACCTCGGCGGGCGAGGGCATTGCGCCGCTGACCTGGAGCGCGGTGCGTCGATGACGCGCCAGTTTGACGTAGTTGTGCTGGGCGCCGGCATGGTCGGCGTCGCGGTCGCTTGGCACCTGCAAAAGCGCGGGCTGGCCACACTTCTGCTGGATCGGCGCGGTGCTGTCGAGGAGACCTCATTCGGCAACGCCGGCCTGATCCAGCGCGAGGGAGTGGTGCCCTACGGCTTTCCGCAGGACCTGGCCTCGCTGGTGCGCATCGGCGGCAATCGGGCCATCGACGCGGTGTATCACTGGGCCGCGCTGCCGCGCATCGCCGGTTTCCTTTTGCGCTACCGACGCAATTCGCGGCCGCATAGCCATGCGCAGATCGCGCGCTCCTACGCGCCGCTGATCGCCCGATGCGTCGAGGAACACGACGCCATGGCGTTGGCGGCTGACTGCATGCACCTGATCCGGCGCGGCGGCTGGATTCGCGCTTTTCGCAGCGCCGCGGCGCGCGACGCCTCGTTTGGCGAGGCCGAGTCCTGGCGGGACGAATTCGGCGTGGCTTATCAGACGCTCGATGCGGCGGCGCTGGCGGCGGCCGAGCCACACCTGGCGCCGGTGATGTGCGGAGCGTTGCACTGGACCGAGCCGGCGACGGTGCCGGACCCGCATGCCCTGGGACTGGCCTACCTGGCGCACTTTGAGCGCATGGGCGGGACCTTTGCCAAGGGAGATGCGACCACGCTCAGTGAAGCTGGCGGACGCTGGCAGGTGGCGACAGCCAACGGTGCGATATCGGCCTTGCGAGTGGTGGTGGCGCTGGGGCCCTGGGCTGATACCGTCACGCGCGGCCTCGGCTACGACCTGCCGCTTGCGGTCAAGCGCGGCTATCACATGCACTACGCCGCGCGCGGCGACGCCAGACTCAACCATCCGGTACTCGACAGCGAGCGCGGCTATTGCCTGGTGCCGACGCCGCGCGGCGTGCGGCTAACCACCGGGGCGGAGTTCGCGCTGCGCGATGCCCCGCCCACGCCGGTGCAACTGGAGCGCGCCGAGCCGCTGGCACGCGAGTGGTTTCCTTTGGGCAAGCGCATCGATGCCGACCCCTGGAAGGGCGCACGCCCGTGCACGCCGGACATGCTGCCGATTATCGGCCCGGCGCCCAGGCATCGCGGCCTCTGGTTTGCCTTCGGCCATGCGCACCACGGCTTGACCCTGGGTCCTGTCACCGGTCGATTGATCGGCGAGATGATCGTAGGCGAACACACTTGCGTGGACGCGCAACCGTTTCGGGCAGACCGCTTCTGATACGTGTGCGATCAGCGCTGCAAGGCGCGGCGCGACAGGTAGGACAGGATGTCGACCAGCGCCACCAGCGCCAGCATGGCAATCAGGAGAGTGCTGGTTTCGCGCATGTGGAACAGTCCCATGTGGAAGGCGAGCATCTGGCCCAGCCCGCCCCCGCCCACCACGCCCAGCACTGCGGCGGCGCGGATGTTGTTCTCCCAGCGATACAGCGTGTAGGACAGCAGCTGCGGCAGGATCTGCACGAGGGTCGCGTAGCAAAAGATGCGTGTCTCGGAGACGCCGCGCACGCGCAGCGCGAATCCCGGGCCGGACGGGGTGTTTTCGATCGCTTCGGCGAAGAGGCGCCCGAGCACACCGGTGGTGTGCAGCGCCAGGGCAAGCGTGCCGGCGAAGGGGCCCAGGCCCGCGGCGATGATCATCAGCGCCGCCCACACCAATTCGGGAATCGAGCGCAGCGCGTTCAAGATCAGGCGCGTCGGCGCGCGCCAGTATGCGGGGTCGTCGGGGTGGGTGCGGCTGGCGGGCAGCGCCAGCGCGAGCCCGGCGATGACGGCCAGGAGCGTGCCCAGCGCCGACATCGCGATGGTCTCCAGGCTGGCGATGACGACCTTGGAGACGAAGACGGGGTCCCACTGTGGCGAGGTCAGTTCGGCCAGGAACTTGCCCATTCTTTGCGCCGCGTCGAAGGAGAGGAACTGCGCCCACTTCAGGTCCAGCGACCAGAAGCTGGCGATCGTGAGGATGACGATCCCCAGCAATACCCAGGTGACGGAACCAAACCAGCCGCGCGGGTCGGTCGCGGAGACGGTGCTTGGGGTCTGCGCTGCGCTGCTCATGCGAGGATGCGGCGCAGGCGCGCGCTTACAAGGTCAGCCAGCCAGACCAGCAGCATGAACACCAGGAGCATGGTCGCGACCTCGGAGCCGACGAACATCTTCATCGAGTTGTCCATTTGCTGGCCCAGCCCGCCGGCGCCGACGAATCCGAGCACGGCGGAGGAGCGGATCGCGCACTCCCACCGGTACACCGTGTAACTGGTGAGTTCGGTGGCGCTTTGCGGCAAGAGGCCGTAGAAAAAGGCCTGCAGGCGGCCCGCGCCGTTGCGCAGCAGCGTATTGGTCGCGTGCGGATCGTCGCTTTCGAGGATTTCGCCATAGACCTTGCCGAGCATGCCGCCGTAGGTGAGCGCGATCGCCAGCACGCCGGC
>JBJXGS010000154.1:0-3031 GCA_046160545.1 Burkholderiales bacterium | reverse complement strand
TCGCCCAGGCGCTTGAAATGGAAGTTGCCGGTCACGCCGAACTGCGTCACGCCGGACGCCCCGCCGACCCGCCCGCCCCAGGCGATCGAGAACGGCCAGTAGCGGATCGGCGTCACCGTCGTATCGGAGCCGAACACCAGGGACTCGCGGAAATGCTTGGCGTCCAGCCCCAGCGTGAGGCTGTGTGTCAGATCGCCGCGCGCGGGCAGCGGCATGATCCAGCGCGCACCGACGATCTCGCCGCGCCCGAGGATGGTGGTGGTGCCCAGCGAGACCACGTTGCTGTCGGACTTGACCGCGTAGAACGCAAGCGCGCCGCCCGGCGTGGCCGTCGGTAGCGCGTAGGTGCCCGACCAGACGCGCACCTGGTTGGTATCCAGCGGCGAGGTCTGGAAGGACAGCGACACGCTGTGATCGCGCTGCCAGAGGTTGCCATAGCGCAGCGTGCCCAAAAGGCGCAGGCGCGTGGTGTCGAAGCTGTAGCGGTTGTTGAGCTCCAGGTTGCCCGAAAGCGGCAGTCGGTCCTCGACCTTCAGGTCGGCCTCGACCGTGCCAGGCGTGCGCCCGGCGCGCAAAACAGGCGTGACGCGCCGGTCCTCGCCGCGGTTCACAGCCGCGAGCTGCAACTGCACCTCGCCGAAGTCGGGCACCTCGCCCTCAGCCAGGGCCGGCACCTTCTCGCGGATGAAACCTTGCGAGAAATAGCGCGACCCCGCCACCTTGAGGCGCGCGACGCGGCCCTCGGTGGCGCGCAGCACCACCACACCCTCGCCCACGCGCTGCTCGGGGATGTCGACAAACACGGTGAGGAAGCCGGCGTCCTGGTAGGCCTTCTCAAGCGCCTCGCGCGCGGCCTCGACATCGCGCACCGACTTGCCCTCGCCCAGGAATGGCGTGACGGCTTCCTCGATCCTGCGCACGGGCAAGACGGAGTTGCCCTCGATCTCGAACTCCATGATGTCGAAGCGCTCGACCGCGGCGCCCGGCGCAGGCGTTACCTGCGCGAACACATCCACGCCCGAAAGGCCGGACGCGAAGAGGCAAATCGCGAGGAGAAAAAAGACGCGGAACAGCATCGGGGCAGTATGGGCAGCGTCGATGACAAAGCGGTTGCCAAGCCCTGCGCCGAACGGCTCATGGCTTCGCATAACCAACTGATTCGAAAAAGAAAACGGCCCCGCCTTACGGCGGGGCCGGGATGACAGGTGAATCTCCTACAAACCGATCAGTTGTTCCAGAGGAGCGGCTGGCAGGTATTGCCGTTGCGGGTCATGCGCGAGACGAACTTGTTGTTCGCCAGGCCCTGCGGGGTGACGGCCGGGTCGTTGAAGATGTAGCCTTCGTTGAAGTTGACCAGGGCGGCGATGCCTTCCTTCGTGGCAGCGCTGGCGATCGAATCGAGCACCAGCGGGTTGCCGGAGCGAGTACGGAACACCGTCAGGAAGTTCTTCAGGTCCGCGACCGAGACGCCGGCCGGCAGCGCGTAGCCTGCACCACCGCCCAAGACCGGCGCAGTGCGGAAGCTGTCAAGGTAGACATTGTTCCACTGCATGGTCTGCTCGACGACATAATCGTACTTGCCGGTCTTGGCGTTGTCGCGCGAAGGAACGACGCCGTCGATGGCGACGTGTTTCCAGTTGTCGCTGCCGCCGGGGGCGTTTTCCTTCGACACCAGGCCGATCGCGTACTCGCCGGCCAAAAAGCGTCCGTTCAGGAAGGAAATGACGTTGCTGGTGCCGCTACCTTCGTTGACCACGATCGAACCGGGGTTGGTGGCAGAGGCGTCAGCGGGCAGGAGGTTCGCGGTCGGTGCACAACCGTAACTCTGGAAGTAGGCGTTGGCGGCGGACTGGGTGCCGGATCCGTTGACGCGGCGGCCGATGTTGACCGGACCCGAGACGGCCGTTCCGGCCGGCAGCGCGCCCGGGGTGAAGATCGCCTGCCAGCCCAGACCCGACGAAGGATCCGACAGCGTGCCGGAAAGCAGCGAGATAAGCGCGGTGCGCGACATCGACGGCACCTGGCCGGCGCCGGTCGAGAGGCCCTGCGCGGTGGCGAGGTCGTTGTAGAGGTTGTTGGTCGCGGCGATGCCGAAGATGACCTGGAACTGGCTGCCCACGTCCATGTTGGCCAGTTCGAAATCTTCCAGCGCGGTCGCGGCAAACGCGGCGGGCTTGTTGAGGTCGAACGCGAACATCCTGGGCTCGACATCGGACACGCCGGCGTCCGACCAGCGGTCGCCCAGAGTCGCGGTGGTGCAGGTGTATGTGTTAGCCGTGGTGGTCAGCGTGCAGGTCGAGGGATTTACGATCTGCGGGCGCAGGCCGGCCGGGTCGGCGGAAAAGGTGCCGCCGGAATTGACCAGCTTCGCAATCGGGTAGACGCCGTTGCCGGAGCCGCCGTCGGCGTTGTACATGAAGTAGACGTTCCTGCCTGCGAGAGCCGAGACGCCCGGGGCGATGGTGCAGGAATAGCCACGCACGTTGCCGCTGCGGACATAGGTGTCAAGGGTGCCGGCTACGCACATGGTGCCGAAGAGGCCACCGATCGAATTGATCAGGGCGGAGGCGCCCGAGCTATAGATCTGGACGGTAGTGGCAGCGGCCGTCGTGGCCGGGTTGAGCGCCATCGCCGAGGGAGCCGCGAAAGCCAGTAGGCAGGCGCCGGTGAGAGTCTTGAGTTTCATTCCATATCCTTTCAGGAAAAAGGGATCCCGTCGGGGATGGCTGTTGCCATCCCCGTTCGAGTGCTGCAAAGCAAACGTCGGAGGTGCCTAGCTGCGTGCGCGACGGCGGGCGATGCCTCCCACCAGCGCCATGCCGGCCAGCATCAGCGCCCAGGTCTCGGGTTCCGGGATCGGAGCGGTGTAGGTCAACGAGTAGTCGCCGCCACCTGCCGCCTGGCTGAAGGTCCACTTGGCCGCACCGTGCACGTTGTCGAACTGGTCGCGGGTGGGCGGGCCACCGTTGCCACCAACCGCGCTGCGGGCGACGAAGTAGAAGTTGAGAGACTCGCCCAGGGCGCCGGTGAT
>JBJXGS010000153.1:0-8564 GCA_046160545.1 Burkholderiales bacterium | reverse complement strand
TCCAGGCAGGCCTGGTTGCAGGCGATGCAGGTGTTGATCTCGTCCTCACGCCCCTCGGCGGCTTTCCTGACGAATTCGCCGTCGGCCAGGAACGGCCGCGCCATCGACACCATGTCGGCGTCGCCGCGCGCGAGCAGCTCCTCGGCCACTTGCGGCATGTTGATGCGGTTCGAGACGATCACCGGGATCTTCACGGCGCGTTTGACGCGCGCCGCTGCAAAGCTCCAGGCCGCGCGCGGCACGATGTAGGCGATGGTCGGGATGCGCGCCTCGTGCCAGCCGACGCCGGTGTTGAGGATGTCGGCACCGGCGGCCTCGATCGCGCGCGCCTGGCGCGCGATCTCGTCCGCATTGGAACCGCCTTCGACCAGGTCGATGGCGGAGATGCGGTACATGAGCATGAAATCGGGCCCGACCGCGGCGCGCGTGCGGCGCACGATCTCCACGGCAAGGCGATTGCGGTTCTCTTCGCTGCCGCCGAACTCGTCGGTGCGGTCGTTGGTGCGTGTGACCGCGAACTGGTTGATCAGGTAGCCCTCGGAGCCCATGATCTCGACGCCGTCGAAGCCCGCGTATTGCGCCAGGCGGGCGCAACGCACGAAGTCGTCGATGGTTTTCCACACCTCGTCAGCGCTCAGCGCGCGCGGCACGGCACGGTTGATCGGCGAGGGCCGTGCCGAGGCGCCCACCGGCTGGGCGATGTGCGCGCTGCGTCCGGTGTGCAACACCTGCAGCAGGATCTTGCCGCCCTCGGCGTGCACCGCCTGCGGGACGAGCCTGATCTCGTCGGCGTCTTTCTCGGTTGCGAACACCGGGCTGCCGGGGTCGATCACGCCGTCCGGGTTGGGCGCGTAGCCGCCGGTGACGATGAGCGCCGCCAAGCCGCGCGCGCGCTCGGCATAAAAGGCGGCCAGGCGTTCGGCCGGGCGGTCCATGGTCTCCAGGCGCGTGTGCATGGAACCCATCAGCGTACGGTTGCGCAGCGTGTGGGCGCCGACGGTCAGCGGGGAAAGCAGGGTGGGAAAGCGGCTTGCGGTCATGTCGGCGAATGCTCCTTGGGGATGCGCGACGAAAATTGGCAGTTGGTGTGCGATGGGAGGTGAACGGCGAAGCTGCGCAACGGCGCTGGCGATTCTACCTAACAGGTGTTTGGTAGCCGATGCTATAGTTTTGCGCCATCGCTGCCCACGGTGCGCCTGAGCGCACCCACGGAGATCGACGACCATGCTGCTGGACGAAGACCAAAAGGCCCTGCAGGAGACTGCACGCCGCTTCGCGCGCGAGAAATTGAAGCCCGGCTACCAGAAGCGCGAAGCCGACGCCGGCATCGACCGCGCGCTGATCAGGGAAATGGGCGAGCTCGGTCTGGTGGGGGCGGACCTGCCGGAACAGTACGGCGGCATGGGGCTCTCCGGCGTGACCGCCGGCCTCATCATCGAGGAGATCGCTTACGGCGACTTCAACGTCAGCTACGTGCAACTGCTGGCCTCGCTGATGGGCACGATCATCCATCGCAATGCCTTGCCGGAACTGGCGCAGGACTGGAACTCGCGCCTGGTGCGCGGCGAGGCCATCGTCGGCCTGGGCCTGACCGAGCCGCGCGGCGGGTCGGACGCCGCCAACCTGACCCTGCGCGCGCGCCGCGCCGGCGACAGCTACGTGCTCTCCGGTGAGAAGACCTCGATCACGTTTTCGGACCAGATGGATGCGATGGTGCTCTTTGCGCGCACCGGCACGGCCGAGGAAGTGGCCAAGGGCGTCTCCGCCTTCCTGGTGCCGATGGACACACCCGGCATCCAGCGCACCCGCTTCAAGGACGTGGGTAGCAAGATCATCGGCCGCGGCTCGGTGTTCTTCGACGACGTCAGGATCCCCGCCGACCATCGCCTGGGCGACGAGGGCCGTGGCTTCACGCAGGTGATGGTTGGTTTCGATTTCAGCCGCATCCTGATCGCCCTGCAGTGCCTGGCCGCGGCACAGGCCTCGATCGACGAGGCCTACGAATACGCCAAGGAACGCAAGGCTTTCGACACTCCCCTGGCGCAGTTTCAGGGGGTGAGCTTCCCGCTGGTGGAGTACGAGACGCACATCGCCGCCTGCCGGCAGCTTTGCTATCACGGCTTAGGCCTGCGCGACGCGGGGCTACCGCACACGGCCGAAGCCGCGATGGTCAAGTGGATGGGCCCGAAGACTGCGTTCGATGCCATCCACCAGTGCCTGCTCACCTTCGGCCACTATGGCTGGTCGATGGACCTGCCGCACCAGCAGCGCATGCGCGACGTGATGGGCCTGGAGATCGGCGACGGTACCGCGCAGGTGATGAAACTGATCGTCGCGCGCGAACGCATGGGTCGCGTCGCCGTGCAATACGCTCCGGAGAATCGCAAATGAGCGCACCGGTGTTGGTCTCCCGCGAGAGCGCGGTCGGCGTCATTGAGCTGGCGCGCCCGGAGAAATTCAACTGCCTGTCGCTGGCCGCCTTCGCGGCCATCGACGCGGCGTTAGACGGGTTCGAGGCAACGGATTCAGGCGTGCGTGCCGTGCTGGTGCGCGCGCAGGGCAAGAACTTTTGCACCGGCGCCGACCTGGAGGAAGTCAAGGGCCTGCGCCAGAGCGCCGCGGACTTACGCGACTTCATCGCGCGCGGCCACCGGGTGTTCAAGCGCTTCGAGAAGAGCGACCTGCCGGTGGTAGCGGCCTGTCAGGGGCTGGCGCTGGCCGGCGGGTCCGAGTTGATGCTCTCGTGCGACGTGGTCTTCATGGCCAAGGACGCAAAGGTCGGCGATCAGCACGCGCAGTTCGGCCTGGTGCCAGGCTGGGGCGGCACCCAGCGCTTTCCGCGTGTGATCGGCTTGCGGCGCTCGCTGGACCTGATGTTCTCGGCGCGCTGGATCGACGCCGATACGGCGCTGTCCTGGGGCCTGACGAACTACGTGGTCGAACCCGAAGCATTGCATGCCGAGGCGATGGCGTATTGCCAGAAGCTCGCCACGCGCAGCCGCACGGGACTGGCGACGATGAAGCGCCTGGCGCGGCAGGGCATGGAGGGTTCCGCACTGGCTGGACTGACGCTTGAGGAGCAGGTGGTGAGTGCGGCGCTCCTGGGTGAGGATGTGAGCGAGGGCCTGGCCGCGTTCGAGGCGCGGCGCTCGCCGCAGTTCAAGGGTTGACGGCGATAAGCCGCGGGAAGGCGCATAGGAACAGTGTCGGATCGCGGCCGCCGACCGTCTCTGTCCAGGTCTGCGTGACCAGGTGACGCGTGCTACCATTGTGCTTACGGTGTACACGAAGCGGAGAAGTCATGGAAGTCGCGATTCGCAAGATGGGCAACTCGCAAGGGGTGCTGATTCCCAAGCCCATCCTGGCCCAGGTCGGGCTTGCGGGTACGGCCGACTTGCAGGTGCGAGACGGTGTCATCGAGATCCGCCCCGCACGCCGCGATCCGCGCGAAGGATGGGCGGAGGACGCAAAGCGCATCGCCGGACAAGGGGACGGTGCGCCGGTCTGGCCGGAGTTTGCCAACGAGGGCGATGACAAGCTGGTCTGGTGATGAAGACCGGTGAAATCTGGTTGGCGCAGCTCGACCCCACTGTTGGAAGTGAGATCCAGAAAACGCGCCCTTGCGTCGTGATCTCGCCCAACGAGATGAACGCGCATCTGCGGACGGTGATCGTGGCACCCATGACCACGGGGTCGAGGCCGGCGCACTTCCGCATCCCGTTGACCTTCCAGGGCAAGACGGGCTTGATCGTTCTTGATCAAATCAGGACGCTTAATCGAGTGCGACTGGTCAAGCGACTGGGTGCGCTTCGGCCACCCACACTGACGGCGACGCTGCGGACTTTGCAGGACATGTTCGCCGCCTGAGTAGCTCGGGCGCGGTGCGATCGCGCGCTGGCGCGGTAAATTCGCCGCTTCCGAACCAGGAGGCCGACGATGATTCCGCGCACTATCTTCCAGAGCGAGCACGAAACCTTCCGCGACTCGGTGCGCCGTTTCGTCGAGACCGAGATCGCGCCGCATCACGCCGCCTGGGAAGATGAGGGCCAGGTGCCGCGCGAGCTCTGGCGCAAGGCCGGCGCCGCCGGCCTCTTGTGCTGCGCAGTGCCCGAGGAATACGGCGGCCCCGGCGCAAACTTCCTCTACAACGTGGTGGTGATCGAGGAGCTGGCGCGCTGCGGCGCCTCCGGCCCCGGTTTCGCGATCCATTCGGACATGGTCGCGACCTACATCCAGAATTTCGGCAACGAGGAGCAGAAGCGCCGCTGGCTGCCCGGCATGGTGGCCGGCGAGATCATCGGTGCGCTCGGCATCACCGAGCCCGCGGCCGGCAGCGACGTGCGCGGCATCCGCACCACGGTGCGGCGCGACGGTGATTCGCTGGTCATCAACGGCCAGAAGACCTACATCTCCAACGGTCAGCTGGCCGACATCGTGGTGCTGGTCTGCAAAAGCGACCCGGCGCGGCCGCGCGACGCGATCAGCCTGGTGGTGGTCGAAACCGACCGCCCCGGTTTCGCGCGCGGGCGACGTTTGAAGAAGCTCGGCATGAAGGCGCAGGACACCTCGGAACTGTTTTTCGACGAGGTGCGCGTTCCGGCCGGCAATCTGCTGGGCGAAGAGCACCAGGGCTTTCGCTACCTCACCCGCAACCTGGCCCACGAGCGCCTGGTGCAGGCCATACGCAGCGCCGTCGTCGCCGAAGTGACCATCGCGCAGACCGTCGAATACACCGCCGGTCGCAAGGCGTTCGGCCACAGCCTCGCCGAATTCCAGAACACCCAGTTCAAGCTGGCCGAAATGCAGGCCGCGACGGTCTCCGCGCGGGTGTTCGTCGACCGCTGCATCGAGCTGCAGGTGGAAGGACGTCTCGACGAGGTAGACGCCGCTGCCGCCAAGCTGATGTTGACCGAACTGCACTGCAAGGTGGTCGACGAATGCCTGCAGCTGCACGGCGGCTGGGGCTACATGTGGGAATACCCGGTGTGCCGCGCCTACGCCGACGCACGCATCGTCAAGATCGCCGGCGGTGCGGTCGAGGTGATGAAGCAGATCATTGCGCGCGACCTGTTCGGCCGCTTCGGCGGCGCGCGGCGCAAAAGCGCCTGAGGCCCCGCCGCCGGACAGGGCGTCGCGTCAGAGCCGCAGGTCAGTGATCAGCCTGGGATCAGCCTTGAGTGCGCCGCGCTCCACCTTCAGCACAAGGTCAGTCAGCGCCGCGCTCAACGGTGCCTCTTTGCCGATCGACTGCGCGGTCGCGACCACGAAGCCGTTCATGAACTCGATCTCGGTGCGGCGGCCCTTGCGCATGTCCTGGCCCATCGAGGCCACCTGTGTGTCTGAGCGCTTTTTCGCGGCCGCCAGCAGGGTTTCCTCCAACGCCGCCAGGACTTCCGCGTCGCCCTCCGCTGCGCGCGCGAAGCGCTCCGGGTCCAGACCCACCACGGGTTCCAGCGCGTAGCCGGCCGCCTGCCCGATGCGGATCGCCTCGCCGGCCAGGCGAATCTGGAAGCGCCGGTGTGGCTCGGAGCGCGCGACCGCGTTGCCCATCATGCCGGTGGCGGCCGAGAGCCCGTTCTCCATGCAATTTGCGACCAGCTTGGACCAGCGCTCGCCCCACAGGTTGGTGGTGACCTTGCTGCTGTCGGCGGTCTCGAGCATTTTGGCGACACGCTCGGCACGCGCGGTGACGCGCCCGTGCGGCTCGCCGACGCGAAAGACCGTGTAATCGCGCCCGCCCTTGGAGACGCCGCGATGCACATGGCCTGGCTTGTGCAGGTCGACCATGATCTTGCTGGCGATGCAGCCCAGGTTGCGCGTCGGCCCGACCACCCTGCCCAGGCGCTCGTCGTTCATGCAGTTCTGCAGCGAAACGGCGACGCCGTCGTGGGCCAGGTAAGGGCGGATCAGCTCGGCGGCCCATTCGGTGTCGTAGGACTTGGGGCAGATGAAGGCGACGTCGATCGGCGCCTCGCGCGCCATTTGCGGCACGTCGCAGACGTGCATCACGCGCACCGGGGTATTGAAAGTCTCCTCCGGCGTCGTGCCGGTGATCGAGATCCCGTGCGCGCGCATGTGCTCGACGTGCGCGGGCCAGGCGTCGATCAGGATCGGGTCGAGTCCGGCGCGCGCCATGTGGGCGCCGACGTAGGCGCCCACGGCGCCGGCGGCGACGATGGCGATGCGAGGCTGGGTCATGCTTGTGTCTCCGTGGGGAGTTGAACGGACGCCAATCAGTCGGGCTGGATGTTGCCGCTGCGAATCACCTCGCCCCAGCGCCGGACTTCGGCTTCGATGTGCTTTTGCCCGGCCTCCCAGCCCAGGCCGGCCGGGGTCCACGTCAGGTCGATGAGGCGCTTGTTCACGTCGGGCGAACGGATTGCGCGCAGCGCCGTGTCGCTCATCGCGGCCAGGATTTCGCGCGGCACGCCGCTGGCGGTGACCAGGCCGACCCAGTTGGTGAGCAGGAACTGCGGCAGCCCGGCCTCGGCCGTGGTCGGCACATCCGGCAGTTGCGGATGACGGCTATCCGAGGGAATGGCGATGGCGCGCAGCTTGCCGGCCTTGACATGCTGGATCGACTCGACCAGGTTGGAGACGGCAAAGTCGGTACGCCCGGCGATGAGGTCGATCATCGATGGCGCGCCGCCTTTGTAGGGCACGTGCACGACCTCGAATTTGGCAATCTGCTTGAAGAGTTCAAGCCCGATGTGCGGCGGTGTTCCGGTGCCGCTGGACGGCGCGGAGTGGGTGCGGGTGCGCAGCAGGGCCACCAGCTCGCCCAGGGTCGCCACCGGCATGGACGGATGGGTGACCACCAGCATCGGCGAATGCACGCCGATGGTGACCGCCGCCAGGTCGCGCACCAGGTTGTACGGCGCCTTCGGGAACAGCGAGGCGTTGATGCCGTGGGTCAGGGTGATGACGCCCATGGTGTAGCCGTCGGCAGGCGCCTTGGCCACCATGTCCATGCCGATCATCGCGTTGCCGCCCGCGCGGTTGTCGATGATGATCGACTGGCCCCACAGCTCCTGCATGCGCGGCGCCACCGCGCGCGCGAACACGTCGGCACCGCCGCCGGGCGGGAACGGCACGATGAGGCGAATCGGGCGGTTGGGGTACGGTTGTGCGGCCGCGCCGAGGCAGGCGAGGACGGCTACCGTCCCGAAGAGGCAGCGCATCAGCAGGATCATCAGCGGTTTCATCATCGCTCCTTGGTCGAAAGGTTCGGGCACGCGCCGGCGTCGTTTGGTTCAGACCGCAGGCGTGGTCGTGAAGGGAATGCCCAGGCGCTCGCCCAGGCCGCGCAACTCGCGCTCGATGTCCGGCGCCAGCGCCAGGCCCGCCGCGCGGCAGGCGCGCTCGAGTTGCGCGCCGCGCGTGCCCGGCAGGCGCCCGCCCGCGCCCTCGTAAATGCCGGTCCAGCGCGTGGTGTAGGCGTCGAACACCGGGCGTCCGGCGAAGCCGCCGGGATCCAGAAACCAGAAAAACGCGCCCTGTCGCCCGACCGCGCCGGCCGCCGGCACGCGCGCGACAAAACGCTCGAGCGAATCCGCTGTCGCCGTGAAGGCACCGGCCAGGCACTCGACCATCATCGCCAGGCCCACGCCCTTGTGGCCGCCCGCAGGCAGCAGCATGCCGTCGGCCGCCTCGCGCGCGTCGGTGGTCGGCTGACCGTGGCGGTCGACCGCCCAGCCCTCCGGGATCGGCTTGCCGTCGCGCGCTGCCAGGAGGATGTGTCCGCGCGCGGCCACGCTGCAGGCAATATCAAAGACCAGCGGCTCGCGGCCCGCCACCGGACAGCCGAAGGCGATCGGGTTGTGGCCGATGCCGGGCTCGGTAAAGCCTTCCATGGCCAGCAGCGGCGGGGTGCGCTGGCCGAGAATGCAGAACATGCCGTGTTCGGCCGCAGCCAGCGCATGCAGGCCCAGCGCGCCCAGGTGGCCGCACTCGCGCACGGCGACGAATACCTGACCGCGCGTTGCCAGCTGCGCGCGCGCGGCTTTCTCGGCCACCGGTGCGGCCACGTGGCCGAGCGCACCGTCGGCATCGACGATGACGGTGCCGTCGCGCACCTCGACCCTGATGTTCGGACGCGGGTTGAACTCACCCTCGGCGAAGCGCTGCACGTACGAGGCCGTGCGCGTGAGCCCGTGGGTTCGATAGCCGCGCAGGTCGCTGCGCACCAGGGCGCGCGCGATGGTGAGCGCGTCGGCCTCCGAGGTGCCGGCGGCGCGAAAGACGGCGGCAGCCCAGGCTTCGAGTTGTTCAGCGCGATATTGATTGGCTTTGGATTCAGCCATGCGCAACTCCAGGTGCGGCGCCACCGTTGTCACGCAAGATCACCAGGCTGTCGCGAAACGGGCCGCCGAAGACGCGCTGGTAGTAAAGCGGCCGGTCGCGCACGGTGTGGCCATAGATTTCCATTGCGAACCCCGTGTCACGCGCCTTCAACCCCAGGAGGCGCGCGCTGCGCGTCGGCAGGCCGCACACGCGCACCATCTGCTCGACGCGGAGCGTCGGCAGCGACAAGCGGCGCTCAAGCGCCTGGCGCAGGCTATCCT
>JBJXGS010000152.1:0-3071 GCA_046160545.1 Burkholderiales bacterium | reverse complement strand
AGAGTGATGATGCGGCCAGGCAGACGCCGGCGCGGCGCGCGGCGCGAAAGCGCATTGTCGATGCGCTGGAAGCGGGCGCGTGTGAGTGGCTGCCGCGGCTAACCTTGCCGGCGCGCTTGAAGCGTGCCTGCATCCATGATGCCAGCGGCGATAGCCTTGATGCGGTGTTGTGCGCCATGCAGGCGGCCTGGGGTGCGCTGCGGCGCGAATCCAATTTCGGCCTGCCGCCGGAGTCGGATGCGCTCGAAGGCTGGATTGTCGGGGTGCCGCGCGCCGCGTAAGCGGCGACCACGGTTGCGGCCGGTATCATGGGCAGCATGGATCCCTCTCTCATCGCCGCTTTCAAGACTGTATTCGTGGTGGTGGCCGCGTTGCTGCCGATCCTCAACCCGCCGGGCTCGGCGCCGGTGTTTCTGGCCATGACCCAGGGCGCCAGCCCCGCAGTGCGCGCGGTTCTGGCGCGTCGCATCGCGCTCAATGTGTTTGTCATGCTGGTGGCGGCGATGTTCGTGGGTTCTTTTGTGCTGGAGTTTTTCGGCATTTCGCTGCCGGTGGTGCGGGTGGCCGGCGGTTTGCTGGTGTGCTCGACGGCCTGGCACTTGCTCACCGCCGCCGACCCGCAAGACACGGGGGACGCCGCGATCTCGGCCAATTCGGTCAGCTTCGATGTGCTGTCGCAGCGCGCGTTTTACCCGCTCACTTTCCCGCTCACCTGTGGCCCGGGCTCGATCGCGGTGGCCATCACCCTGGGGGCCAGCCTGCAGAGTTCGAAGGTGGCTGTGCTCAACATGGCTTCCGCCATGGTCGGGCTTACGCTGCTGTCGGCCACCGTATTCGTGTTCCTGCGTTTCGCCGAGCGCATTCTGCGGCCGCTGGGCAAGACTGGCACCACGGTTTTCCTGCGCCTGATGGCATTCGTGCTGCTGTGCATCGGCGTGGAAATCCTGTGGGATGGCCTTTCCGCATTGCTTGAACCCTGGAAGGCCGTGCGGCGCTAACGCATGCAGCGGGTCGAGGAACGCTCACGGAATGATGGAATGTATCGTTATAGATCGTTTTTATGATAAGTCACTATACAAAATATCGTAAACTGCCGCATGTCCAGATCCTTCCTGCCCAGGGGCGTCCTGCCGCGCTTCAAAGAGATGCTCGCGGCCGCGCCGGTGGTCGTGCTCGAAGGGCCGCGTGCGTCCGGAAAGACGGCCTTGGGCGAGATGCTCGAGTCGGCCGGGCTTATGGCCGCGCGCGTCGACCTTGGCGATCCGACTCTGCTCGCCGCAGCGGTGGCGTCGCCCAGTTCATTCGTCGATAACCTGCGCGTCCCTGCGTTCATCGACGAAGCCCAGCTCGTGCCGGAACTGCCGCTGGCGATCAAGCGGCGCGTGGACACCGAAGGCCGCAAGGGAATGTTCGTTCTGACCGGATCGTCGCGCCTCGGGCGCGCCCAGCTTGGGGGTTCGGATCCGTTGGCAGGGCGCGCGCTGCGGCAGCGCCTCTGGCCGATGACCCAAGCCGAACTGGCCGGCAGCCCCGTGAATCTGGTGCAATCCCTGTTCGACCGCAAGCCTCTTCCTGCCGCGCCGCGGGGCGCGCGCATTGGCAAGACCGATCTGATCGCGCGCATCCGTCGCGGCGGCTTGCCGGGCATGGCCGGCGTCACGGGTTCGGTCGAGCCCCTGCTGCGCGGCCAGTTGATGCAGGAGTATGTGGAAGGTGTCCTCTTTCACGAAGTCGGTCGACGCCACGACCGCGCCGAGATGCTGCGCATGTTCCGTTACCTCGCCGCCAGCACGGCGCGGATCGCCAATCTGAGTGCGATCGGCAACGACCTCAAGACAAGCCGCATCACGGTGGGCGAACGCCTTGCCTCCCTGGACGCGAGCTTTCTCCTGCATCAGCTTGCCGGGCATCGATCTTCCGAGCACCGGACCCTGACGGCGCATCCGAAGATTCACGCCGTCGACTGCGGCCTAGCGGCATGGGCGGCCCGCCTCGACGACGAGGCACCCGCCGCCGTGTTCGGTGCGCTCCTGGAAAGCTTCGTGGTGGGCGAATTGGCCGCGCAGGCGAGCTGGGTGTTCCCTGGCGAAACCTTGCGCCACTGGCGGGACACGACGCGCAAACTCGAAGTCGATGCCATGATTCTCCATCCAGACGGCAGCGCCCTCGCGGTGGAGGTCAAGGCGGGTGAGGACGTGCGGCCCGACGATCTCAAGGGCTTGCGCGCCTGTCTGGCCGACACCGAGGCTGTGCGCGGCGTCGTCCTTTACGGCGGTGCGATGGTGTTGCAGCTCGAAGAAAACATCTGGGCGGTCCCCGTCACTTCACTGTGGACCGGGTTGATGGAGGAGCCGCGTCGTTCGACGAAACGGCGTGGCGTCGCCCCGCCCCGCTGAGCGCACGGCCGTTCACCCCCGGCGAGGGCTCGGTGTCGAAGCGTCACATCGCGCGATTCCCCGCGACGAGCTTCTCATGGTGCGGACTCAGCCGGCGCGCCCGGTGCCTGCGGAACCGGACCATGCCGCCTGCACCTGGGCGGTACTCGCGACATCGGCCCAGTCGCGCAGAAACGCGATCGAGCGCTCATGGTTCACCTGCGCATAGGCCCCACAGGCATCCTCGGCGATCACCGCGTGGTAACCCAGCGCGTTGCCGTGGCGCACGGTGAATTCCACCCCGATGTCGGTGGCAAAGCCGCACAGCACGATGGTGCGGATGTTCTTGACACGCAGGTGATGATCAAAAGGCGTGTTGAAGAAGAGCGAGGGCTGCTGCTTCTTCAGCACCAGGTGGTGCGACGCTGGTTGAAAGCCGTCGAGCCATGCGACGTCCTGGCTGCCGGCCTGGAACATGGGCTTCAAGTCCTGCGCCCGGGTCACGCCCTGGCGGCGCATCATCCAGCGCAGCCACGGGCCGCTCATCTGGTCCATGGGCGGGAAGTTGTGTTCGCTCCACGCGACCATCACGCCGGCTTTGTCCGCCGCGGCGAGGAGGGCCAGGGAATTGGCTTTCAGTTGCGCCAGGTTGCTGGCCTTGCCGGCCAGGCCTTTCTGGAAGTCCCACATCACCAG
>JBJXGS010000151.1:0-11709 GCA_046160545.1 Burkholderiales bacterium | reverse complement strand
CTCGCGCGCATGCATGCCGAGCTGGCCGAGGGCACGGCGGACCGCAGCTGGGTGGCACCCTATGCCGTCAGTGAGGCCGAGGCCAGGCAGATCACTGCGGTCACCTACGGCATGATCGCCTTGATCGACGACGCCGTCGGGCGTGTGCTTGCCCGGCTCGATGCGCTGGGACTGGCGGAGAACACCGTCGTCGTTTTCACCAGCGACCACGGCGACTGGATGGGTGATCACGGCATCATGCAAAAGGGCCCGTTGCATTACCAGGGCTTGATCCGCGTGCCCTTTCTCTGGGCCGACCCTGAGGATGACGCCCATGGGTCGGCGACCGGCGCGCTTGCCGGTTCCATCGACATTGCGCGCAGTCTGCTCGAACGCGCTGGCGTGTCGCCCGCCAACGGCATGCAGGGCCAGGCGCTGGGCGGGGTGGCAGCGGGAGCAGCCTCCGAGCACGACTGCATGTTGATCGAGCAGCAGACCTCCCGCCCCTATCTGGGCATGACGCAGCAGGTCAGGGTACGCAGCATGACCGACGGGCGTTATCGCATGTCGATCTGGGAGGGGCAGGCCTTTGGCGAGCTCTACGATCTGGAGGCGGACCCGGGGGAGACCGTCAACCTGTGGGCCGAGCCTGGTCACCTGGCTTTGCGCCGTGAGCTGGCCGAGCGCATGCTCTGGCAGTCGATCAGGCTCTCCGACCGCTCGCCGTTCCAGGTCGGAGAGGCCTGACGGCGCCGGCGTAGAAACGAAACGTGCCTACGCGGCGCTCAGCCGGTAGAACGAGTCCACGCCGACCTCTTTGCGCAATTCGCCCAGGTCGCTGCCGTCGGGCGCGGTGAAATGCGGGATGCCGATCGCATCAGCCAGGCGCACGAAGCCGTGAAAAGCCGCGACGACCGCGCAGGCGTCAGCGAAGCCGGCATCGCCCAGCGCCGCGCGCAATGGTGCGCGCAGCGCGGCCACGCCAGCGGCATCGCGTGCCACGATCGCCTCCACAAACCCGACCAGCAATTCCAGGTGCGGCACCTCGGTATCCGCCTCGAATCCGCGCGTGACGCCTGCCACATCGACTTCCTTGCCTTGCGATTGCATGCTCGCACGGAGCATGTAGGAGTGTGCGGAGGTTCAGTACACGCACTGGTGCAAGGCCGAGGTTCGCGCCGCCAGCAGCTCGATCTGCGGCCGGCTGATGGCGCGCGCCGGCGTCTTGTCGAACGCGTAGATCGCCGGGCCGGGCAGATAGTGGGAATTGGCCAGCGCCCAGTAGTCGCGCAAGGACTGCGGCACCGAGGACAGCGCGCGGTAGATGTAGCCGGCCTTGGGGCTGGGGTACATCGGCCCGTCGGCCTCCACCACGTCCGGCGGCTCGACGATCGGCAGCCACGCCGCTTCACGGCGCGCACCGGGTGGCCGGTAGCGTGTGGGTTCCCCCGGCAGCGGAGACGGAAGAACGTGCCGCGGCAGGCCCATCGCGTCGGTGCAGGTATCCATCATCATGACCATCGCGACGATGCCGGCGATCTCGACGTAGGCGCCTTCCGAGAGGCCATTCGCCAACAAGGAATCGGCCCAGCGCTGCGACAGTCGGCCAGGGTCACTGGCCAGGCGATGCACCAGTTCGACCTCGGCTGCAGCGAGGACCTTAAGCGAGGTGTGCTGGCCCTTGACCGCATTGGGCGAAAGCGCGTCGAGAATCTCCTGGCACAGCGGGCAGGAACGCGAATTGCGCACCTCCGCGGCGACGGCCAGGCGCCGCGCACCGTCAAGCCAGGTGCCGGGCGAGGCCAAGGCTGACCAGGCGCGTTCGTGGGCGTCGATTAAGTCGGCGCGGACCGGCAGTTCGGAGGAGGCGAAGGCGCTGGCGGACATGAAGTCTCCGGGCAAGAGCATGACAACAGGGCGGACAGTCTAGAAGAACACGTCGGCCGGCGCAAATCGATCGGTCTGCTAGGACTCCCAGGCGAAGGCTTCCTCCTCCTCGACGATTTCCTGCGCGCGCGCCGGGCTTACGTTGAGAAGCCGCCCCAGCGCCGCAAAGTCATCCGGCAGGGCCGGATCGTCCCATCCTTTGGACGAGTGCCGCGCCAGGGCGACAGCGAGGGTGACGTTGCGCTCCTGGACGTCGCCGGAGACGCTGTCGTCGACGATACGGATCAGGAGTTCAGGCAAACCCCAGCGCTTCAGGAGAGCCGCCTCGAGCTCGTTGAGCGTGGTGCCGAGAACAGCCTTTTGAGCCTCCACGCTACGCAGGCCGGGGTTGTCAGCCTGGCGCCTGGCGATCTCGCGCGCCAGTTCCGGCGCACTGCACCAGAGGAGCATTTCTGCGAAATCGTGCAGCAGTGCCGCGGTACGGATCACTTCATGATCGAGATCCTGCCGGCGTACCGCCCAGGCCGCGGCGTGGTTGGCTGCCCGGCGTGAGCGCTTCAGCACCCCTAGCAGGTGCAACTGGGCCTGCATATCGGTGTGGAAGTGCTCGGTGACCGGTCGCAGGTCCTGAAAAGCTTCGAAGAAGGGGGGCACGCCAAGCATGACCACGCATCCGGCGATGGTTTCGATATCGGTCAACTGGCGTCGCCCGCGGCGCTCTGCGACCAGGCGATACAGCTTGACGCTCATCAACGGATCGTCGCTGACGATGCGGGCAATCGTCTGGGCGTCGGTCGTTTCAACCTCGGAGGTCAGCTCGGCGATCAGCGCCGCGGTCGCCGGCAGGACCGGAATGTCGATCGCCGACAGATGCCTGACCCAGGCATCGAGGCTACGGAAAGGGCGGGTGACGAAGTCCACGGCTGTGCTTTGCGCATGCATCCGCATTCATTAACGACCGAATTCAGCCCGGGCTTGAGCCCGAAACTGCAATTCACCCGCGCACAAAAAGCGTGCGCAGCACGCCTTCCCCCGCCTGCCTGCTGGCGTGGCCATGGACGGCCGGATCAAAACTGGCACCTGCAGGCAGCAGATCGGCGGAGTAAAAGTGTTCCCCCGGGCCGAACGTTCGGCTGCTGCCATCGGCGAGGCGGATCTCCATGCGCCCTGCGAGGATGAAGACCCACTGCGGGGTAGTCGTGCAGTGCATGCTGCTGGCAAAACCCGGCGGGCTTTCGCGTAGTTGCAACCCGCCGGAGGGGAAGAGCGCTGAGAGGCATGAGGCGCTTGTCCCTTGATCGAGCGCGATGATTTCTTCTCGAAAGCGTGCCCGGCCGTCCACGCCGGTCTCGAGGATTACTTTGGTGAAAGATGGCACGAGTGCGGTCTCCGGTCGGGCCCTGGGAGGGCGAGGCCGGGATTCTATGCGCGGCCTCGCGGCATCAAGCCGATGCGAGTTCGCTGAGTCCCAGTCGCTTGAGGCCTTCGCGGCGCACGCCAGCCAGGTAAGCGGCGTTGACTTCGTCCGGGTCGCGTTCGACCAGTTCGGGGTGCGCGGCCTCTGCCCACTCGCGCACATAGGCGGCGATCTCGTCCATGCGCGGGTGCAGGCTCTCCTCGGCAAGTTCGATCAGGCGCGAGAAGACCCAGGCTCGCGGCGCCGCGGCGGCGCGTTCAAAGAGCACATCGATGCCGCGCGCGTGGTCCTTGTTGAGGATGCACAGGTCGACAAATGCGGCCAGGTCGGCGTCCGACAACTCGTGGGTGCGCAGCGCGACAGCCTCGAAGGACTCGACGCTCTTTTCCAGGAAGAGGCGTTGGTCCAGGGCACTCATGTTGGCCGAGTTGACGCTCAGCGACGGACTCACGCGCGGCGGGTTGCCCGCTTGGTCCGTGGCCGAGTCGGACGAAGGTACGGCGAGAGGTTTCACCTGCGCGACCGAAGGCCGTGTAGGCGGACTCGCGCGCGTCGTTACCGCTTGGCTGCGCGCATTTGCCGTGTCGTCGACCTCTGAGGGTTTGGCCGGAGCGGTGCTCGGCAGTGCGGCCGGAGGGCCGTCGGCGGTCACGGGCCCGCCGTGCCCTCGCTTGGCGATCATGGAGCGGATCTCGGCAGCTTCCGCGTCGACATCGACCACCGGCGGGATGCGAATGCCGGCAGGCCTCTCTTCGATGATGCGCGAGATCGGCAGCGGCATGGTCAGTACTGTGTGTGCAAGCCCAGGGACCGCGTGCATGATTTCCAGCAACGGGCTCTTCGGCGGAATGCGCTTGCGCACCGCCAGCAGTTCCCTGACCACGACCAGCATGGCGTTGTGCGGAATGCGCACGCGTCGCGCGTTGCGCTCGATGCTCATCTCGAGGTTGGCGAGATTGGGCAGGGCCAGGCGCGTGCCGGGCCGTCGCAGGATCGCTTTCAGGTCAAGCAAGAGTAGCGTCTTGCGGCGCTCGTCGAGCGGCAGGACATGCTCGTCGGGGGGGCTCGAATCGGACGCGGGCGCGACCATCCGTTTCAACGCGGACAGCATGGGTGGCAGGGGGCAGCAGTTGAGGTCGAGGCCGGGAGCCGGCGATCCTTAAGGTCAACGGCGCGCCAGGGCTGAACTTGAGGGTGTCTGAGAGAATTGCCAGCCATGACTGCCGCACCAATGCCGCGCCCTGTTGCGGTGCTCTTGCTTCTCGGGGTTGCCGTGGCATTTGCGGCCAACCATGTGGCTGCGCGTGTAGCCTTTGACAATGGCGTCAACGTCCTGACCGCTGTCACGGTGCGCTCGGCTGGCACGGCGCTGGTGCTTGTTGCACTGCTGCGCGCAGCGGGTATCCGATGGCGCCTGTCCGCATCTGCCTGGCGCATGGCCCTGGGATTCGGTGCCCTGATCACGGTGCAGAGCCTGTTTCTCTACTCCGCGGTGGCGCGGATTCCGGTGGCATTGGCGCTCCTGACCTTCGGGACTTTTCCCATCGTGCTTGCGGCTATCTCCTGGCTCACGGGCGGCGAGCGACCGTTGCCGCGCGTGCTGGCGGCGATGCCGGTCGCCCTTTTCGGCCTGGCGCTCGCGCTGGGGGTTGTCGGGGCGGGTGGACTGAACTTGCCCGCTGGCAATATCGCCACAGGGGTGGGATTCGCCTTTGCGGCGGCCCTGGTCTTTGGCATCGCCCTGCATCTGGCGACCACGCGCCTGCGCGAGATCGACGGCCGGCTGCGCAGTTGCATCGGCATGGGAGTGGTTGCAATATTGGGTGGCGTCGCCGGCTTGGCAAGTGACGGCTTTGCCTGGCCGCAAGCCGCACCCGGCTGGGTTGGCCTGGCACTGCTTACCGTGCTGTACGGCACCGCATTCACCAGCACCTTCATCCTCCTGCCGCGCCTGGGGGCGGTCAACAACGCTGCGATTCTCAATTTCGAGCCGATCGCCGCACTGTTCCTGGCCTGGCTGATTCTTGGGCAGGCAGTCGGGGTGATGCAATTGGTCGGCGCCCTGGTGGTGATTGGCGCCATCGTTGTTGTGGCAACCGTGCCGCGCAAGTGAAGCATCCGGCGCAGATGCCATAATTTCCCGGCGGTCACAATGGAGAGCTGCTATGGACCAACGTAACTGGATTCCCGATCCGCTGCCCGCTGCGATCAGCGGCCCGGCTGCCTGGAAGGGGCGCGACCTCGCACGATCTATGGAGTGGCTGCGTCACTTCAGTGCGGAGGAGCTTGCCGAGCTCGATCGCGCGATCGATCATTTCCGGGCGAGCGGCCTGGCGATGCAGGACATCAGCCGCGCGACCTTTCCGCTCCCGAAACTGGCCGCGCGCCTCGACGACCTGCGGCGCGAGTTGTTGCATGGCCGCGGATTCGTCATGCTGCGCGGTTTTCCGGTCGGGCGTTACGACATCGAAGCCGCGGCCATCGCCTACCTGGGAATCGGCCGGCACTTCGGCAGCCTGCGCTCATCCAACGGCAAGGGCCACCTGCTGGGGCACGTGAAGGACCTCGGGCTCGATATCCGCGAAGGCACGACGCGCTTCTACCAGACCAACCGGCGCCTCGAATACCACACCGATTCAGCCGATCTGGTCGGGCTCCTGTGCCTGAAAAGTGCCAAGTCGGGCGGGGAATCCTTCATCGCCAGTTCGATGACGGTATACAACGAAATCCTGAAGCGGCGTCCCGAGATAGCGCACGCCGGGTTCCTGCCCTATGCGACCGACCGGCGCGGAGAGGTGCCGGAAGGGCAGTTGCCGTGGTTCGCGATACCGGTTTTCAACTGGTACCAGGGCCAGCTCTCGGCGATCTACATTCGCCACTACATCGAGGAGGCGCAGCGGCGCTTTGACGATGCGCCGCGGCTCTCGGCGGCGCAGGTGGCGGTCATGGACCTGATCGACGAACTGGTCAACGACCCGGAGATCCACCTGCAGATGGCCTTTGAACCCGGCGACATGCAGTTCCTGCACAATCACCAGATCCTGCATTCGCGCAACGATTTCGAAAACTGGCCGGAGCCGGAGCGCCATCGCCACCTGCTGCGCCTGTGGATGGCGCCACCCGAGGGGCGGCCCCTGCCGGAGGTGTTCGCGCCGCGCTATGGCAGTGTGACCCCGGGGGATCGCGGCGGCATCATCGTGCCGGGCGCGCGCCTGACGGTGTCCCTGACGGCCTGAGCGTCGCGTCGCCGACAGCGCTCCCGACAGAAAAAGCCATGTCCAATCCGCTTGACGGTTTCAGCGTGGATCGCGCGGCGATCCGCACCATTGGCCGCGACTTGCAGCGGCCCGAGTGCATCCTGGCCGAACCTGACGGCACGCTGTGGAGCGCGGACGCGCGCGGCGGGGTGATGCGCATCGCCGCCGATGGTACGCAACAGTTCATCGGCCAGAAGAGCGATGCCTTCGGAGCTGCCGCGAGCGCGTCGGCCGCAGACCTTGAGAGCAAGTTCACGCAGGGCACGCTGCCCAATGGCCTGGCGTTTGCCGCCGATGGCGACATCCTGATCTCGAACTTCGGGACTGACCGTCTGGAGCGCATGCGTCGCGACGGGCAGACCCGCGTGCTGCACGACCGCATCGATGGCCTGCCGATCGGCAAGGTCAATTTCGTGCTGCGCGACTCGAAAGACCGCATCTGGATCACGGTGTCGACGCGCGTCAATCCCTGGACCACGGCGGCGGCCAGTCGCGTGTGCGACGGCTACATCGCGCTGGCCGACGAACGCGGGTTGCGCGTGGTCGCCGATGGCTTTTACTTCACCAACGAGATCCGCCTCGATGCGCGGGAGGAGTTTCTCTATATCGTCGAGACCACCGGCCCGCGCGTCAGCCGCATGCGCGTCGCCCCCGACGGAGCACTCAGCGAGCGCGAGGTGTTCGGGCCCGCCGACCTCGGCGGCTACCCCGACGGCATCGCCTTCGATGCGTATGGCAATCTTTGGTGCACGCTGGTCATGACCGACCAGCTCATCGCGCTGACGCCTGAGGGCGACCGGCGCATGCTGCTCGACGATTCGCAGCCGGAAAGCTTTGCCGCGTTCCGCGCCGCGATGGCGGCAGGAACGGTGACACCCGAACTCATGATGCGCACGCGTGGCACAGTGGCGCCGTGGATGGCGTCGGTCACCTTCGGTGGCGCCGACTTGAAGACTGTCTACCTGGGCAGTCTCATGGGCACGACCATCCCTTGCTTCAGGTCGCCGGTGGCCGGGCTGCCCATGGTGCACTGGCGCTGAGCAGGTGCCGCGCAGCGGCGGTCGCGGGTCTTTGGGGTAAAATCCAAATTTCCGAAGACGTTTGCGCGCATGACCAAGTACGTTTTCGTCACCGGCGGTGTGGTGTCTTCCCTGGGAAAGGGTATCGCCGCCGCGTCCCTGGCCGCCATCCTCGAATCGCGCGGCATCCGGGTCACCAACCTGAAGCTGGACCCCTACATCAACGTCGATCCGGGGACCATGAGCCCGTTCCAGCACGGCGAGGTCTTTGTCACCGAGGACGGCGCCGAGACCGACCTGGACCTCGGGCACTATGAACGCTTCTCCTCGGCCAAGATGCGCCGCTCCAACAACTTCACCACCGGCCAGATCTACGAGTCGGTGATCAAGAAGGAGCGACGCGGTGAGTATCTTGGTCGCACCGTGCAGGTGATCCCGCACATTACCGACGAGATCAAGAGCTTCATTCGCAAGGGCGCGGGTGAAGGAACGCCAGACGAGGCCGAGGTGGCCATCGTCGAAATCGGCGGCACGGTGGGTGACATCGAATCCCTGCCTTTTCTGGAAGCGATCCGCCAGATGGGCCTGGAGATGCCGCGTTCGCGCACCTGCTACGTGCATCTGACGCTGGTTCCATACATCGCCTCGGCCGGGGAGATCAAGACCAAGCCGACCCAGCACTCGGTCAAGGAACTGCGCGAGATCGGCATTCAGGCCGACGCGCTCCTGTGTCGCTCCGACCGTCCGATCCCGGACGAAGAGCGGCGCAAGATCGCGCTTTTCTGCAATGTCGCCGCGGAGGCGGTGGTCTCGGTATGGGATGCCGACACCATCTACAAGGTGCCGGCCATGCTCAACGCCCAGCACCTGGACGACCTGGTCTGCAAAAAACTCGAACTCGACGCCCGCCCGGCTGACCTGTCGACCTGGGCCAAGCTCATCGAGGCTCTGGAGAACCCGCGCGAGACGGTGGTCGTGGCCATGGTCGGCAAGTACATCGACCTGGCCGACTCCTACAAGTCCTTGAACGAAGCGCTGACCCACGCCGGCATCCACAACCGCGTCAAGGTCGAGATCCGCTATGTGGATTCCGAAGCACTCACCGACGCCGATCAACAGGCCGTGGCCATTGCATTGGCCGGTGCCGATGGAGTGCTCGTCCCCGGTGGCTTCGGCGTACGCGGGGTCGAGGGCAAGATCAAGGCGATCCGCCATGCGCGCGAAAACGGCGTGCCCTACCTGGGCATCTGCCTGGGGATGCAACTGGCCGTCATCGAGTACGCGCGCCACATGGCTGGATTGGCCGATGCCAACAGCACCGAGTTTGATCCGGCCTCCCCGCATCCGGTGGTCGCGCTGATCACCGAGTGGCAGGACCGCGACGGCCGCATCGAGCGGCGCAGCAGTGGCTCCGACATGGGCGGCACCATGCGCCTGGGCGCACAGCCGGCCGAGATCGTCGCGGGTACGCGGGTCGCATCCATCTATGGCGGCACTACCGTAAACGAGCGCCATCGCCACCGTTATGAAGTCAACAACCGCTATCTGCCGCGACTCGAGGCAGCGGGACTGATCGTCGCGGCGCGGGCACGCGCGGCTTCGACCGGCGAGGCGCTCGCCGAGCTGGTCGAGCTGCCCGATCACCCCTGGTTCGTCGGCTGCCAGTTCCATCCGGAGTTCGCCTCGACCCCGCGTGCCGGACATCCGTTGTTCAAGGCCTACATTGCAGCCGCACTCGCCGCACGCATGTCGGCCAAGGTGATGCCGATGGAGCGTCGCGCCGGCCAGGCGGCATAAAGCCCATGAATCTGTGCGGGTTCGAAGCAAGCCTCGACGCGCCGCTATTCGTGATTGCAGGCCCTTGCGTGGTCGAATCACGCCAGATGGCGATGGAGACTGCCGCCGCGCTCAAGGAGATGACCAGCGCGCTCGGCGTGCCGTTCATCTACAAGTCGTCCTACGACAAGGCCAACCGCAGCTCCGGCAAGTCGTTTCGGGGACCGGGGTTGGATGCGGGGCTGGCCATCCTGGCCGAAGTGCGCCAGACCATCGGCGTTCCGGTGCTGACCGATGTGCATGACATCGAAGGCATCGCACCCGCGGCGCAGGCCGTCGATGTCCTGCAGACACCGGCCTTCCTGTGCCGGCAGACCGACTTCATCCGCGCCGTGGCTACTGCCGGGCGCCCGGTCAACATCAAGAAGGGCCAGTTCCTATCCCCCTGGGAGATGAAGAACGTGGTTGTCAAGGCGCGCGAGGCCTCTGGGACCGACAACATCCTGGTCTGCGAGCGTGGCGCATCGTTTGGCTACAACAACCTGGTTTCCGACATGCGTTCACTGGCCATCATGCGCAATACGGGCTGCCCGGTCGTCTTCGATGCTACCCACTCGGTGCAGCAGCCCGGCGGGCTGGGGGATCGATCCGGCGGTCAACGCGAGTTCGTGCCGGTGCTGGCGCGTGCCGCGGTCGCGGCCGGGGTCGCTGGTCTGTTCATGGAAACTCACCCCGATCCGGACCGCGCGCTGTCCGACGGCCCCAACGCCTGGCCAATGTCGCGCATGCGCGAACTCCTGACCACGCTGATCGCCCTGGACCGTCTGGTCAAGGCGCAGGGCTTCGCCGAAGCGCAACCATGAATTCCACATCAACCTTGCTGTAGGGGCCCACGTCATGAGTGCAATCGTAGACATCATCGGCCGCGAGATCATCGATAGCCGCGGCAATCCCACCGTCGAGTGCGACGTGCTCCTCGAATCCGGTTCGATGGGGCGCGCCGCGGTTCCTTCGGGTGCATCGACCGGCTCGCGCGAGGCCATCGAGCTGCGCGACGGTGACAAGGACCGTTACCTGGGCAAGGGCGTCCTGAAAGCGGTCGAGCACATCAACACCGAGATCGCCGAGGCTGTCGCCGGACTGGATGCGAACGAGCAGGCCTTCCTGGACAAGACCATGATCGACCTGGACGGCACCGAAAACAAGTCGCGCCTGGGCGCCAACGCGCTGCTCGCGGTGTCGATGGCCAACGCGCGTGCTGCCGCGGAGGAGACCGGCCTGCCGCTTTACCGCTACCTGGGCGGTTCGGGCGCGATGCAATTGCCGGTGCCGATGATGAACGTCATCAACGGCGGCGCGCACGCCGACAACAACCTGGACATGCAGGAGTTCATGATCATTCCGGTGGGTGCGCCTACCTTCCGCGAGGCGGTGCGCTACGGCGCGCAGGTCTTCCATACCCTGAAGAAGATCCTTCACGAGCGCAAGCTCACGACCGCGGTCGGCGATGAAGGCGGGTTCGCGCCGTCGGTCGAGAACCACGAGGCCGCGATCAAACTCATCCTCGAAGCGATCGAGAAGGCCGGCTTCACGCCCGGCACCGACATCGCACTCGGCCTGGACTGCGCGGCAAGCGAGTTCTACAAGGATGGCAAGTACCATCTCCAAGGCGACGGGCTCACGCTTACTTCAGGGCAGTTCACCGACTACCTGGCCGCGTGGTGCGACAAGTACCCGATCCTGTCGATCGAGGACGGCATGGCCGAAGGCGATTGGGACGGCTGGAAGACCCTGACCGACCGGCTCGGCCGCCGCGTGCAGATCGTCGGTGACGACCTCTTCGTGACCAACCCCAAGATCCTGCGCGAGGGCATCGCCAAGGGCGTCGCAAATTCCATCCTCATCAAGGTCAACCAGATCGGGACGCTGACAGAGACCTTCCAGGCCATCGAGACCGCCAAGCGCGCCGGCTACACCGCGGTCGTCTCGCACCGCTCCGGCGAAACCGAGGACTCGACCATCGCCGACATCGCTGTCGGCACCAATGCCCTGCAGATCAAGACCGGCTCGATGAGCCGCAGCGACCGCGTCGCCAAGTACAACCAGCTCCTGCGCATCGAGGAAGACCTGGGTGAAGTGGCTTCCTATCCCGGCCGGTCGGCGTTCTACAACCTGCGCTAGTTTCAGCGGCGGAACACGGGCCACACGTCCATGAGCCGCGCCCTGACCATCGTCTTTGGCGGTCTCTTGCTGGCGATCCAGTACCCGCTGTGGCTGGGCAAGGGCGGATGGCTCAGGGTCTGGGACCTGGACCGTCAGGTCAGTTCGCAGGCGCGCACCAACGACGACTTGAAACGGCGCAACAGCGTCCTAG
>JBJXGS010000150.1:0-5680 GCA_046160545.1 Burkholderiales bacterium | reverse complement strand
CCTCGATCTGCTTGTCGGCCGGCGTGTCGGCGACGCGCTTGGGCATGATGAAGGGCACGTTCGACGAGGGTTTGCCGAGCGCGTCGAGCATGATGCCGCAGGCCTCCGACAGGAAGATGCGGAAGGTATCGGGAGTCGGTGAATCCATGCGCGAGATGAAGGTGAAGAGTTTCTGCCCCATCGCATCGCGCTTGCCCCAGCGGTTGAGCGAGGCCATCACGTCTTCGCCCGTGACCGGTCGCCCGTCGTGGAATTCGAGTCCTGCGCGCAGCTTGAAGGTCCACAGCCGGCTGTCCGGGCTCACCGACCAGGTATCGACCATCTGCGGCTTGATCTGCCCTTTTTCATCGGTGCCGAAGAGCGTGTCATAGATCATGTAGCCGTGATTGCGGGCCATGTACTGGGTGGTCCAGATCGGGTCCAGGATCGACAGGTTCGAGTGCGGGATCACCTTGAGCACCGAGCCTTGCGCGAAGGCCGCGCCGGCAATGCCAAGCGATACAAAAACGCCGAGTGCGATTCTTGCGAGCGCAACCATGAAACCCCCCAAAAAGCTTGAATTGAAGCGCTCGAGTTTACATAAAAGCCCATGCGCCAAAGCTACGCGCAGGGCCCCCGGCATGGGGGGAAACCCTATGCCCGGCGAGATCCGCTTTTTCCGCGCCCGCCTAGATCTGCCCCGCTTTGGTGCAGCGACTCACCCTGTCTGGCGCGCGCGCCGCCCAGTCGTGCGCACGCTGCGACCCGGCGCCACGGGCGTCCCCGAGTGCTCTTATACTGCGCGCCTCGCTGGCATCGCGCTTGCTTTTGAATCGGCCTGCATGATGCCGCGGCACAAAGAGCCGGGCGATGCTTATTACCTGCGCCTCCCGGGGTTTCACCCGGAACGAACCGTTTTCGAGGAGAACGAATGAAACGTCACACCATCAGTACCGCGCTTGCGGCAGTCCTGTGCGCCGCCGTCCTGGCGCCCGCGCCGGCACTGGCCCAGGGCAAGACCCTGCGCATCGCCATGACCGCGGCCGACATTCCCAAGACCCACGGCCAGCCCGACCAGGGCTTCGAGGGTAACCGCTTCACCGGGATTCCGCTCTACGACGCGCTGACCCACTGGGATCTGTCGTCGACCGACAAGCCTTCCGTGATCATTCCGGGACTGGCAACGGAGTGGAAAGTCGGCGACACCGACAAGACCAAGTGGACCTTCAAGTTGCGCAAGGGCGTCAAGTTCCACGACGGCTCGGACTTCAACGCCGATGCGGTGGTGTGGAACGTCGATAAGGTATTGCGCAAGGACGCGCGTCATTTCGCCCCCGACCAGATCGGCGTGACGGTCTCGCGCATGCCCAACCTGGTTTCGGCCCGCAAGATCGACGACCTGACTGTCGAACTGACCACGCGCGAACCTGACAGCTTTTTGCCGCTCAACCTGACCAACCTCTTCATGGCCTCCCCGGCCCACTGGCAGAAGAAGTGGGATGGACTGGGCAACGTGGCCAATGCCACCCAGCGTGCCACGCAGGCCTGGGCCGCGTTCGCTGCCGACGCATCCGGGTCGGGCCCCTTCAAGATGGCGCGCTTCTCGCCGCGCGAGCGTGTCGAATACGTCGCCAACGCCAACTACTGGGACCCCAAGCGCAAGCCCAAGATCGACCGTGTCGTGCTCGTGCCGATGCCGGAAGCCTCGGCGCGCACCGCGGCGCTCCTGTCCGGCCAGGTCGACTGGATCGAGGCGCCGGCGCCGGACGCCGTGCCGCAGATCAAGCAAAAGGGTTTCGTGCTCCATACCAACGCCCAGCCGCATGTGTGGCCATGGCAGTTCTCCATGGTCGAGGGTTCGCCGTGGGCCGACAAGCGCGTGCGCCAGGCAGCCAACCTCTGCATCAACCGCGCAGAACTCAAGCAGCTCTTGGGCGGACTCATGGAAATCCCCAAGGGCACGGTGACCCCGGGGCACCCGTGGTGGGGTTCGCCGAAGTTCGACATCAAGTACGACTTGGCCGGGGCGCAAAAGCTCATGGCCGAGGCCGGCTTTTCCGCCTCCAAGCGCCTCAAGGTCAAGACCCTGACCTCGGCCTCGGGTTCGGGACAGATGCAGCCGGTGGCCATGAACGAATGGCTGCAGCAGGCACTGCGCGCCTGCTACTTTGACGTCGAACTCGAAGTCATCGAATGGAATGCGCTGTTCACCAACTGGCGCGAAGGCGCCAAGGATCCGAAGTCGCGCGGCGCGCACGCCACCAACGTGACCTTCGCGGCCATGGACCCGTTCTTCGCGATGGTGCGCTTCGCGTCCAGCCGCACCGTGCCGCCGGTGTCCAACAACTGGGGTTACTACACCAGCCCTGAAATGGATGAGCTGATCAGCCGTGCGCGCACCACCTTCGACGAGCGTGGTCGTGATGTGGCGCTGTCGCGCATCCACACCAAGATCGTCGATGACGCCGCATTCCTGTGGGTGGCGCACGACGTCGGCCCGCGCGCCATGAGCGCCAAGGTCAAGGGCGTGGTGCAGCCGCGCAGCTGGTTCATCGACATCGCGCCGATGAGCATCCAGTAAATTGCGCGCATCGCCGGGCAGCCCCGCTGCCCGGCGCGCCCGGTGTCGCCGCGATGACTTCTTTCGCGGCTGCGCCGGCAACGTCCCTGCACTACCAGGGAAGGCTCTGCGATTTTCGGGCTGACAGTCCTGCCGGCATGTTCATCTACCTGATCAAACGCGTTCTTTACACCCTCCCCATCCTCCTCGGGGTGGCGGTGGTGTGCTTTGCCCTGGTGCATCTGGCGCCGGGCGACCCGCTGGTATCGGTGTTGCCGCCGGACGCCAGCCTGGAGATCAAGCAGCAGATGACGGTCCTGTACGGCTTCGACCGGCCGTACCACGAGCAGTTCGCGCGCTGGTTCGCGCGTGTCGTGCAGGGTGACCTCGGCACCTCGATCCGCACTGGCCGCCCGGTCGGCGACGAGATCGGCAAGGCGGTCGGCAACACTCTCATGCTCGCTGCCCTGGCGACGTTTTTGGGCTTTTTGTTCGGCACCCTGTTCGGATTTGTCGCCGGCTACTTTCGCGATACCTGGGTCGACAAGGTCGCCTCGGCGCTTGCAGTGTTTGGTGTCTCGGTGCCGCACTACTGGCTGGGCATGGTCCTGGTGATCATCTTCGCCGCCACGCTGGGCTGGCTGCCGCCGACCGGCGCCGGGCCGGGCGGGTCGGACCAGTGGGTCTGGAACTGGGAACATATCCAATACCTGATCCTGCCGGCGGTGACGATGTCGGTGATCCCGATGGGCATCATCGCGCGCACGGTGCGCGCGTTGGTGGCCGAGATCCTTTCGCAGGAATTCATCGTCGGGCTGCGCGCCAAGGGGCTGTCCGAGCTCGGCGTGTTCGCCCACGTGGTCAAGAACGCCGCGCCGACCGCACTGGCGGTGATGGGCATCCAGCTCGGCTACCTGCTGGGCGGTTCCATTCTGATCGAAACCGTCTTCACCTGGCCCGGCACCGGGCTTCTGCTCAACGATGCGATCTTCCAGCGCGACCTGCCGCTCTTGCAGGGAACGATCCTGGTGCTGGCGATGTTCTTTGTCGTGCTCAACCTTGCAGTGGACGTGATGCAGACCGCGCTCGACCCGCGCATCCAGCGCGCCTGATGCCATGAACAGCACCTCCGCCGCATCGCTTGCTGCCACTGCCCTCATCATCGCGCGCTCGCCGGGTTATTGGCAGACGGTCTGGCGACGTTTTCGTCGCGACCCGGTGGCCGTCATCGCCGCAATGGTGGTCCTGCTCCTGATCCTCATGGCCATCCTCGCGCCCTGGATCGCGCCACACGACCCGTTGCAGGGCATGTCCCTCAGGCGCTTGAAGCCGCCCGGCACCGATGGCTTCCCGCTGGGCACCGACGAGCTCGGACGCGACATGCTCTCGCGCTTGATCCACGGCGCGCGGATTTCGCTCGTGATGGGCATCGTGCCGGTGTTTATTGCGCTTTTCATCGGCGCCCTGACCGGCATCGTCGCCGGCTATGCCGGCGGCTGGACCAACACCCTGCTCATGCGCACTGTGGACGTGTTCTTCGCGTTTCCGTCGGTGCTCCTGGCCGTGGCGCTGGCCGGTGCGCTCGGGCCGGGCATCTTCAACGGCATGCTGGCGCTGACGCTGGTTTTCATCCCGCCGATTGCGCGCGTGGCCGAGTCGGTCACCACCGGGGTGCGCACCCGCGACTTCGTCGAGGCCGCGCGCGCCTCCGGCGCCGGCGCGCTCACCATCATCCGCCGCCATGTGCTGGGCAACGTGCTGGGGCCGATCTTCGTCTATGCCATGAGCCTGATCGCGGTATCCATGATCCTGGCCTCGGGCCTGTCCTTCCTGGGCCTGGGCGTCAAGCCGCCGCAGCCGGACTGGGGCTTGATGCTCAACACCCTGCGCACCGCGATCTACACCCAGCCGCTCCTGTGCGCGCTGCCCGGCGTGATGATCTTCATCACCTCGATCTCGTTCAACATCATGACCGACGGGCTGCGCTCGGCGATGGACATCAAGGCATGACTGCGCCAGCGCTGCTCGAGGTACGCGGACTGGTCAAGCAGTTTCCGGTCAGGAAGAGCCTCTTGGGCCGCACGCTCACCTATGTCTCGGCGGTCGACGGCGTCGACTTCGACCTCTTCGAGGGCGAAACCCTGGGCGTGGTCGGCGAGTCGGGCTGCGGCAAGTCGACCACCGCACGGCTGCTCATGCACCTGATCGAACCGACCGCCGGGACGATCCGCTTCGGCGGCAGAACGGTGGGTACGGCCGAGCTCTCGCTCAAGGACTTTCGCCGCCAGGTGCAGATGGTGTTCCAGGACTCCTACGCCTCGCTCAACCCACGCCTGACGGTGGAGGAATCGATCGCCTTCGGGCCCATCGTGCACGGCGTGGAGGTACGCGAAGCGACCGACCGCGCCCACAGCCTGCTCGACCGCGTGGGGCTGGACCCGGCGCGCTTCGCCGGGCGCTTCACCCACGAGCTTTCGGGAGGACAGCGCCAGCGCGTCAACATCGCCCGCGCACTGGCACTCAAGCCGGCCATCCTGGTGCTCGACGAGGCGGTCTCAGCGCTCGACAAGTCGGTCGAGGCGCAGGTGCTGAACCTGTTGGCTGATCTGAAGGAAGAATTCGGTCTCACCTATCTCTTCATCAGTCATGACCTCGAGGTCGTGCGCTTCATGTCCACGCGCGTCCTGGTCATGTACCTGGGCCGGGTCGCCGAGCTGGGGCCGACCGAGTCGCTCTACACCGGCAGCCTGCACCCCTACACCACGGCGCTCCTGGGTTCGCTTCTGTCGATGGATCCGGATCGCCGCACCGAGGCAGCTCCGATCACCGGTGATCCGCCCAACCCGATCGATCCGCCACCGGGCTGCCGCTTTCATACCCGCTGCCCGCATGCCGAAGCCGTGTGTTCGCAGGTCGCCCCGTCACTGGCCGGCAGCGGCTCGACCGACGGGCACCGCGTCTCCTGCCTGATGCACGCGCCCGGCTCGGGCCACTCACGCGCCGCCGCGCGGGCCGCATGATGGCAACGAGTGACGAAGCCGTCCTCGCGATCGAGAAGCTGCGCGTCAGCTTCACCGGCGGCGCGCGCACGGTCACTGCTGTGGACGGCGTCGACCTGACCTTGCAGCGCGGCGAGGTGGT
>JBJXGS010000149.1:0-3090 GCA_046160545.1 Burkholderiales bacterium | reverse complement strand
AGGGAAAGCGCCTGGACGGAAGAACTGCCGATGAGGCAGGCTGCGAGTATGAGTTTGTTGCGCAAATCCGCCCGGTCGGGCCCGCTCCGGGTGCCCTCTGGTTCGCCAGCGCGCCGCGGGTGCAGGCGCACCTTACTGAATCGATGCGACCCGCACTTTACCCGTTGTCGCGGGCGCGGGACAAGTCAATCGACCAGCCGCAACTCCAGGGCCGGCTGCTGATGCCCGGTTTGGCATATTTCGGTCGCCGCATCGCCAAGTGCGCGCGCCACCGCCAGTCCGACATCCTCAGCGGTGGCGGCAAGAGCGTCGGCGCGGTTGGCGCTCTCGCGGTCCTCGATGGTAGGCAGGTGGCCTGGGGGTACCACGAAGCACACCTTGCACACGCGCGGTGCACGCGGACGCTTGAGCGCCTTCAAGAGATGGATGCCCTCGAAGTCCTCACCGTGCATGCCCAGCACCACCCAGGCCGGCTTGCGATCGCATATGAGATTCTCGACTTCCTCGAGCCGCGCCGACTCGAGGATCTCGGCCCCTGACCGAGCCAGCGCGCTGCGCCAGGAAGCACGCGTCTGTTGATCGGCATCGACCAACAGGAACACTGGCCGTACTCTTCCCGGAGGCACGGGCTTGACCTCCACCGGCGGTTCCAAGACCGCCTGGGCGGGCGCGTCGTCGACAGTCGCCAGGAGGCCCATTTCGCACATGGCCGACAACCACAATTCGAGGTCGTCGGGCGCCACATGCGGCAACGCGGCCGCAATCTGGCCGAAGCTGGCCGGTCCGGGGGTGGCAGTCGCAAGCACAGCCAGGAAGGCGGGGGACGCGCCGCTCTTGGCTGCCAGCCGCCGCCCGCCTTCTTCCGTACCCGCATACTGCCAAGCGTCGCGAAAGACATTGAGCAGCGGCAGGCGCCGGGTCGCGGCGCGCAAGCCGGGTGTGGCCTGGGTACTCATGGGCGGCAATCGATGAGGGCGGGCGCTGGAGGGGTAGGCATGGAAAATTTTGCGGTGCAGCGCCGCTTCGCGGGCGCAGCCGCGAAAGGGACACCAATGCTTGGCAGGCTAACGGCGGCCGCACGAGAAACCTGAGGATTCGAGGCCACTGCCCCTTGCAATCGCCCGTGACGCCCCTATAATTGGCACTCGCCGGCGTTGAGTGCTAACAATTTGCTCTGCCGCGTCCCCGGCATTCATGCCAGCAAGCCATTCAGGCTTGCCAACAGCAAAACCTTGAATTTAAAGGAGATTAAATGAAGATTCGCCCCCTGCATGACCGCGTGATCGTCAAGCGCGTCGAAGATGAGCGCAAGACCGCCTCCGGGATCGTCATTCCCGATACCGCTGCCGAAAAGCCCGACCAGGGTGAAGTCCTGGCCGTGGGCCCCGGCAAGCGCGGCGATGACGGCAAGGTCACCGCACCCGACGTCAAGGTCGGGGACCGCGTCCTGTTCGGCAAGTACGCCGGTTCGACCGTCAAGATGGACGGCGAAGAAATCCTCGTCATGCGCGAGGAAGACATCATGGGCGTCATCACGAAGTAACCGGCTAGCAACAGCAAGGAGAAAATTCACATGGCAGCAAAACAAGTACTGTTCGGCGAGACCGCTCGCCACAAGATGTTGAACGGCCTGAACGTCCTGGCCGACGCAGTCAAGATCACCCTGGGCCCGAAAGGCCGCAACGTGGTTCTCGAGCGCTCCTTCGGCTCCCCCACCGTCACCAAGGACGGTGTCTCGGTGGCCAAGGAGATCGAACTCAAGGACAAGTTCGAGAACATGGGCGCGCAGATGGTCAAGGAAGTCGCTTCCAAGACCTCGGATGTCGCCGGTGACGGCACCACCACCGCGACCGTGCTGGCGCAAGCCATCGTCCGCGAAGGCCTGAAATCGGTCGCCGCAGGCATGAACCCGATGGACCTGAAGCGCGGCATCGACAAGGCCGTCGAAGCCATCACCGAAGAGTTGAAGAAGCTCTCCAAGCCCTGCAAGAACTCGCAGGAAATCGCCCAGGTCGGCACCATCTCGGCCAACTCGGACGAGTCGGTCGGCAAGATCATCGCCGACGCGATGGACAAGGTCGGCAAGGAAGGCGTCATCACCGTCGAAGACGGCAAGTCGCTCAACAATGAATTGGACGTCGTCGAAGGCATGCAGTTCGACCGCGGCTACCTGTCGCCCTACTTCATCAACAACGCCGACAAGCAGCAGTCGATCCTCGACAACCCCTACATCCTCCTGCACGACAAGAAGATCTCCAACATCCGCGAACTCCTGCCGGTGCTGGAACAGGTCGCCAAGGCGGGCCGCCCGCTGCTCATCATCGCCGAGGAAGTCGAAGGCGAAGCGCTGGCAACCCTGGTGGTCAACAACATCCGCGGCATTTTGAAGACCTGCGCGGTCAAGGCGCCCGGCTTCGGTGACCGCCGCAAAGCCATGCTCGAAGATATCGCCATCCTCACCGGCGGCACCGTGATCGCCGAAGAGGTCGGTCTGTCGCTCGAGAAGGCGAGCCTCAAGGACCTGGGCCAGGCCAAGCGTATCGAGATCGGCAAGGAAGAAACCACCCTCATCGACGGCAACGGCGACGCCAAGAACATCGAAGGCCGCGTAAAGCAGATCCGTGTGCAGATCGACGAGGCGACTTCCGACTATGACCGCGAGAAACTCCAGGAACGCGTGGCGAAACTCGCCGGCGGCGTGGCGCTGATCAAGGTCGGTGCAGCCACCGAAGTCGAGATGAAGGAGAAGAAGGCCCGCGTCGAAGACGCGCTGCACGCGACCCGTGCTGCCGTCGAGGAAGGCGTAGTTGTTGGCGGCGGCGTGGCATTCCTGCGCGCCAAGCAGGCCATCGGCGCCCTCAAGGGCGCCAACCATGACCAGGACGCCGGCATCAAGATCGTCATGCGTGCCGTCGAGGAGCCGATCCGCATGATCGTCGCCAACGCCGGCGGCGAGCCTTCTGTGGTCGTCAACAAGGTGCTCGAAGGCAAGGGCAACTTCGGCTTCAACGCCAAGGACGACACCTACGGCGACCTCGTGGCCATGGGCGTGCTCGACCCGACCAAGGTCACCCGCACCGCGCTGCAGAA
>JBJXGS010000148.1:0-2724 GCA_046160545.1 Burkholderiales bacterium | reverse complement strand
CCAGCGTCTGGAAGGCCCATGAGGCATTGCCGCAGGAAATCCGCGAACGCATCGCCGGGCGTTACTGCACCAACAGCTTTACCTGGCACCTGGACAAGAAGGCCTCGCTGGGCGACCTGCGTCGCGCACCGCTCACCGACGCGCAAAAGGCGGCCACGCCCGATGTCGACCATCCGGTGGTGCGGCGGCATCCACACACCGGGGTGCCGTGCCTGTTCGTCAGCGAAGCGATCTCGGTGGCCATCGTCGGCATGCCGCGCGAGGAAAGCGACGCACTCCTGGCGCAGTTGCTTGCCCATTTGCAGGAGCCGCGCTTCCAGTACCGCCACCGCTGGCGCGCTGGCGACCTGGTGATCTGGGACAACTGCGCCGTTCAACACCTGGCTTCGTTCGACTACGGCGAAATCCCGCGGCGCATGCACCGCACCGGCAGTTACGGGCCGGCGCCGGTGGCCTATTGATGCCTGCCTGACCCGAGGACCAGCATGTTGCTCAAGGAAAAGCTCGCTCGTGGAGAAGTGGTGACGATGATCAATCCTGATCACCCCTCGCCATCGCTGGTGGAATTCATCGGTGGCCTGGGCTTCGACGCGATCTTCATCGATTGCGAGCACGGCATGGCCGGTCCCGAGCGGGTGCAGGAGATGTGCCGCGCCGCGCGCCTGGCCGGTGTCGTGCCGGTGGTGCGTCCGGAGGCCAACCAGCCCTGGCTCATCACCCGTTACCTGGACGCCGGCGCCGGTGGCGTGATGGTGCCGCATATCGAGTCCGCCGCGGCCGCGCGCGAGCTGGTGGCAGCGGTGCAGTACACGCGCCATGCCGACCCGGGCGCGACGCTTGTGATCGGCATGGTCGAGTCGCGCCTGGCGCTGGACAACCTGGATTCGATCCTGGAGGTCGACGGAATCGACGTTTTCTTCATTGGGCCGGGTGACCTCTCCAAGACCCTGGGTTTGCACGGCCAGCGTTTTCATCCGACCGTGCGTGGCCTGGTCGTCGAAGCGGCTCGCAAGATCGTCGCACGCGGCAAGATCGCCGGGACACTGGTCAAACGCGACAACGCCGCCGCATATGCCGAGGCCGGGTTTCGCTTTCTCTACGAACACGCCAACGCGCTCTTGGCCGATGGCGCGCAGAGATTCCGGTCCGTCCTGACCAAATAGAGCAGGCGCGACCGCGAACTGCTCGCGGCCGATGCCGGGCTAGCGCGTCCGCACCTCGGGATTGACGCGGCAGTCGATCACCAGCGGCGTGCCGCCCGGCGACGCGAGCCATGACTTGACGACCTCCAGGTCCTTGCGCGAACGCACGATCGCCGCCTGTGCCCCCATTGAGCGGGCGATTGCCTCGAACGACGGCGCGGGAATCTCGGCCTGCGCGGTGTCCATGCCGAGGTCGGCCAGCACGTTGACCTCGGCGCCCAGCGCCGCGTCGTTGCTCACCACGACCAGGAGCGGCAGCTTCAAGCGTACCGCAGTCTCCAGATCGCCCAGCGCCATCATCATGCCGGCGTCGCCGACGCAGACGACGATAGTCTCGCCGGGTCGGCCGACCGCTGCGCCGACACCGGTACCCATGGCCAGGCCGATCGATCCCGCGTCAACCGCCTGCATGAAATTGCGCGGATTGTTTACGCGCATGTTGCGGATCGCGAAGCGCGCGTGCTGGCCGCCGTCGATGGAGAGAACGCGGCCGGCTGGCAAGATGCGATTCAGTTCCAGCATCAGCGTGCGCGGGTCAATCAGTTTGTCGGTGCTGCGATCGACGTGATCGGCGTCGACTGCAAAGCCGGCGATCGCCGATCGCACCTCAGCGGTGCGAAACCCTTCTGCGACATGACCGCGCTTCTCCAGTTCAGCCACCAGTGCCTCGGCGACCAGGCGCGCGTCGCCGGTGATTCCGAGATCGACTTCGCGGAACAGGCCCAGCGCCGCCGCATGGGAATCGACCTGGATCACATGGGCACGTGGAAACAGTGAGTTGCTGTAGGTGGTGTAGGGATTGAGCGTCGCGCCAAAGGACAGCACGCAGTCGGCCTGCGGGATCAAATCGGAGGCAACCGGGGTCGCATAGGTACCGCACAGGCCGATGTTGTACGGGTCGCCGTCGAACAGGTCCGTCGCCGGCAGGCTGGTGGCGAGGAGGGCGCCGGTCAGTTCAGCGAGGCGTTTGAGCGCCGACGCAGCACCGCTCAGGTGCGCACCGCGACCGGCCAGGATCAGCGGGCGGTTGATTGCCCAGGTCTCGCCCAGCAGGTCGGCGACCGCGGCGATTTGGTCGCTATCGATTGCGGCATCCTTGGCAGCAGAGGCAGACTGCGGCGCAGCTTCGACGGCCGGCGCTGCATCGAGCAGCAGCGGGCGCGCCAGGATCAGCACCGTGGTGGCGCTGCGGCCCTTGGCCAGCGCGGCTCGGGTTGTCGCGGCTGCGGATGCCGCATCGAAAGGCTTGAACGCAGGAATGCCGAGCAGGCCCAGCGTCGCCGCCTGCGGAAACTGCTTGAGCCAGCTCACACCCAGGGAGCGCCGCGCCACGCCGGTTTCGCGGTCGTTTTCGGCCGGACTGCCGGCACCGGCGATCACCACCACCGGCGAGCCGGCACGGTGCGCGGTATGAATCGCGCTCAATGCATTGGAGAATCCCGGCCCGCCGGTCACCGTCGCGTACCCGGTACGTCCGGTGGCGCGCGCATAGCCATCGGCCATCGCCACGGCCTGGTTCTCA
>JBJXGS010000147.1:0-16811 GCA_046160545.1 Burkholderiales bacterium | reverse complement strand
GAGTTGGTGGTTCAATCCCTTGGCAATCTGCTGGGCGTATCACGCGAGTCGGATTGGCGCACTCTCAAGCCAAGTCCGGAAGGAGGTACATGGGCTGAGATCAGCGAAAGGAACGGCTATACCGGCCGCGAGGCGTTGCACGAGAACATCAAGATTCTCAATGACCACGTGACCCAGCGCGGTTGGGAAGGCAAGTTCGTCGTCGATTCACTGGTTGGCCTCGATGCCGAAGCGCTGTACCGGCTGTCGCTCATGCCAGAGCAGGTTGGATTGCGGTATGCATTGAGGCAACTCGACCCGTTTATCGTCCGCGAGCGCGAACCCGGAGAGACCAATCTCTTCCGCGACTTGCACAATTCTGATGGCGAGTTGGACCTGTTTGACGCAGGGCAGGCGCAGCGCAGCGGGACGATGACCGCCGCGCTTCTGCGCGACCGCGCGCAGTTTCTCGCTGCGAAGCAGACCCAGAACAGCAACAACCGCTTCTGGGTGCAAGGCGAAACGAATACAGCCTATAGGGATGTATCTCGAAGGGAGGCTCCATACGAAGTCGACGTCGTGACAGGCGTACTTACGACCGGAGCCGAATTGGCCGCTCGTAGTGGGCGTGACGACAACTCCGAGTCGCGCCGTGTGCAGGCGTTCATGGCGGAGCGCGATCATGTGCGGGTCGAATTCGGCGGGGCGGGCACCGAGCATTTGCAAGGCGGTGCGCTTGGTGACCGTCTATACGGCGGCGCGGGATCCGACCTGCTGCAGGGCAAGGTCGGCGGCGACTACCTCGAAGGCGGCAAGGGGACAGACGTCTACGCCTTCTACGCCGAGCAGAACATCCTCTTTCCCAATACAGACGACGGTGACGACTCCGTACTGGACATCGACGGCAAGGGAGTGATCCGCTCCACATATGCGGAAGCTCGGCTAGTCGGCTCGACGCAGATCACGCACACTGTGGTCGCGGGGCTCTTCTACCGCGAGGCAAACGGAGGCGAAACGTGGGCCTCAATCGATGGCCGGACCCGTCTGCAGCGGATCGCCGGCCTGGATAGTGAAGGCCGGCCCACAGGTCGCCACGACCTCAGGGTGACCTTCAACGACAGCAATGGCAGTCCTCGCCCCGGCTCGATCACCATCAAGGACTTCCGCGACGGCGACTTGAACATTCGCCTTCTGGATGGTGGTCCGTCGCAACCCCCGCCCGTCGACAACACGATCCTTGGCGGCGAACCGGTCGAAGGCGCCGCTCCGGACCAGTGGGGCAACCTCGAATCGCGGCCGGGCACGCTCGATGGCGAGTTTGCCAATTCGCTCAACGGCACCGACCGGCCGGATCGCATTCTTGGCGGCGGCGGGCGGGATGTCTTGGGTGGTCGCGCGGCGGCCGCAACGGCGGGCGGCGCGGCGCCACCGGGAGACTGGCTCGAAGGCGGCGCCGGCCGTGATCGCATCACAGGCAGTCCGGCGGACGACCTGATCGAAGGCGGCGGCAACGAGTTCAGCGTCACGGATCGGGGCGGCGACATTCTGGAGGGTGGTGCGGGCGTCGATCGCATCTTCGGCAGCGAGCGCATCGGGTTTGAGGAAGCGGTGCGTCGCAGCGAAGACCCGAATGTGGTGGCCATCGCCTTCGCGCCGGTCGACCTGCTCGCGGGCGGCGCCGGCAATGATCAGCTCCTCGGCAGCGACGGGGCTGACCTGCTGCTCGGCGGCGCGGGCCGAGACATTGCAATCGGCGGTGTCGGGGACGACACGATACTCACCGATGCCGAGTTGACGAGCGCCTTTTTTGGCTGGTCCGTGGCGCGCAGAGTTTCAGGTAACGAGTTTCTAGTTGATTTTGATCGCGCGTTTTTGTTTGAGCCGGGGTTGGGATTCGGGCAGTCAGGTGATGTTGCTTATGGTGGCCTTGGCAGTGACTGGATCTTCTCCGGCAATGCCGATGACTTTCTTGACGGCGGTTCCGGTGCTGATGCCCTCATCGGCGGCGGCGGTTCGGATGTATTGATTGGCGGTGCCGGCGACGATCGCCTGGCCGGTGACTCCGGTCGCGACGCGGTCGAGCTTCAGGGCGACGACGTGCTGGATGGCGGCGATGGTGACGACCGGCTTGTCGGCGCAGGCGGCAATGACATCCTGTTCGGCGGCAACGGCAACGACATCCTGAACGGAAACAAGGGTGACGATGTCCTTGTAAGCGAGGCAGGCAACGATCAGCTCTTTGGTGACGAGGGTCACGACGTTGCCTTTGGCGGCGACGGCGACGATCAGCTGGACGGCTTCGATGGTGACGACCAGCTTGATGGTGGCGCGGGGCATGACCTCCTGATCGGTGGCAATGGGCGCGATACGCTCAAGGGAGGCACCGGGGACGATGTGCTTCAGGGTGGCGCCGGCCGCGATACCTACGCCTTCAATCGCGGCGACGGCGTCGAGGTGATCTACGACCCGGACGACACCGGCAGCGTCGGTGCGCCGCCGAACGCCAACAACCCGGACAAGAGCGTTCTGGTCCTGGGCGACGGCATCCGGCGCGGGGACGTCCGGTTTGGGTCCGGCAGTCTCAAGATCGACTTCGGCGACGGCGACGCGATTCACCTGGTGCTGCCTGCCGGCAGCGACGACCCCTCTGCCACGGCGATGTTTGCGCACATCGAGTTCGCCGACGGCAGCATCCTCACCTGGGCTGATGTACTGGCACAGGGTTTCGATCTCGACGGCACCGAGTACATTGCGCCCCTCTTCGATGCTGGCGGACAAGTCATTGACCCCGGCCAGAGCGGCGAGGACATACTCGTTGGCACCGACAACGCCGCCACGCGCGACCGCATGCGCGGCCTTTCGGGCAACGACCAGCTTCTGGCCCGCGCGGGGAGCGACCTTCTGGAGGGCGGCGCCGGCGATGACATTCTCGACGGTGGTGCCGGCGACGACACCCTGGCAGGTGGTGCCGGTTTTGACTTGCTCAAGGGGAACGCCGGTAACGACCGCTACACGTTCACCGTCGGGGATGGTGCGGAGGACATCATCGACGACGCCGAGGGCACCAACACGCTTGTGTTCGGTCCCGGTATTGACGTGCTCGCTGTCGATGCCACGCCGCTGTACGACCCGGTGCGTAGATCCAGCCCTTACACGCTATCCCTGGTCTATGGCATTCCCGGGCAGGGGACGGCGCGGGTCTGGTTGCGCGGTGCCATGGAATCCGGCAACACCCGCGTCGAGCTTGCGGATGGCCGTGTGCTCGCGCACGCGGACCTGTTGGCCCGGGTGGAGCGTAGCGTCACCGTTGTCGGCGATGCCGCGTCGAACGTCATCGCGGGCGGACGCGGCGCGGACTTCCTGTACGGCCAGGGTGGCGACGACACGATCGACGGCCTGGCTGGCAACGACATCATCCTGGGCGACTCCGGTGACGACCGGATCGAAGGTGGGCTAGGCGAGGATACGCTAGCGGGTGGGACGGGCCACGACCGGGCAAGCGGTGGCGCCGGCCACGACCAAGTTTTTGGCGAGGAAGGAAACGATCACCTGGAAGGCGGCTTCGGTGCCGACCGGCTGTATGGTGGCGAGGGCAACGACCGTCTTGCAGGCGGGCCGGACAACGATCTTCTCGACGGCGGCGCGGGCGACGACGTCTATGCCTTCGGCCCTGGCGACGGGCGCGATGTTGTAGTCGACAGTGCCGGCACGACAGCGATCGAATTCGGCCCAGGGCTGGCGCGGGCGGAGGCACGGGCGAGCCTGGTCAATGATGTCGACGGCACCACCTTGCTGCGCCTGGACTTCGGCAGTGCCGACACGCTTCTGGTGCGCGCCGGCCTCACACGCGCCCAGGGCGCGGATCCGACCCGCTTTGTCTTCGCCGACGGCCATGTGGACGATGTGCGCTCGCTTTTGGCCGATGCGCTCGATGGCTCGATCGACTACTTCGCGGGTCCTGCGGCGATTGACCTTGCCGGCGGGCGTCACCGCGACCGTATCGTCGGCTCGGTCGGCGACGATCGCATCGCCGGCAACGGCGGTGATGACATTCTGGTCGGCCTGGCCGGCGCGGATGACATCGACGGTGGTGACGGCGACGACGTGATCGACGGCGGACCGGGCGACGACCTGCTCGCCGGTGGCGGTGGGGCGGACTCCTATCGGCTTGCGCGCGGCATGGGGCGCGACCGCGTCGCCGAGGTCGCGGGAGGCGTCAACACACTCGCGCTCGAGGCTGGCATCGTCATGGAAGACCTGCGCGCTGCGCGCCGCGGTGACGATCTCGTCATCGACCTGGGCAGCAGCGCTGACAGCGTCACCCTGGCGGGTCACTACGCGGGCACCAGCGAATGGCGCCTCACCGAGGCCGCCGGCCGCACCCAGGGCATGGCGGAGTTCCTGCGCACGGCGGTCGCCCCGCCGTTGGCGGAAAGCCCAGCCGAAGCCATGGCCGCGTACGAGGCCGATGTGCGGGCCTACCTGGCGGGCGCCTTGCTGCAGGGCGGCTATGTCGTGGACTCCGCCGGAGACTACCTGCGCGACGCGACCACGCGGTACGGCAGCAGCCTTGAGTTCCGCGATACCGATCGCGTGCGCCTGATCGCGACCACCGCCATCGAGGCGCCGCGCGACGACGCCATCGTCTTGCCGACCCAATCTGTCTTGCGCGTGACGCGACATGAGACCAGTTCGTCCACCGAGGTTCGCGAAGTAGAGCGGCCCGATACCCGCGGCACCACGTTCGTGAGCTATGCGCAGGGCGGCAATCTGATCGCGGCCGGACGCGTCGTCCAGGGCCCGATCCCGCCGTCTGACCCGCTGCCGCAGATGCCGCTGGTGCGCACAGATGGCATAGAGATTCGGGCCAGCAGCGCCTCGCGCGGCTATGGCGTGCCGGTCTACGCCAATGCCCCGGCAATGGGCGCGGCCGGGCTGGCTGCGCCCATCGTGGGCTTCAACGTATTCCCGAATTCTGCCGGCGAAGGATTCGCGCCTCCGACGCTACGTGAACAGCGGGTGGTGACGCTGTCGCGCAATGAGCGCGATACCGAACTGCGGGTGGTGCGAACAAGCGGCGGGGCGGGCGCAAACCGTATCACTGTCGAAGGCGGCATGGCCGCCGACGGTGGTGATGGCAACGACAGCCTCACAGGTGGCGCGCTGCAGTTGCCTTTCGGTGCCGCGGAGTTGGCCGGACTGCCGGGGTCATTCCTGTATGGCGCCGGAGGCGACGACACGCTGACAGGCGGTAATGGTAACGACGTGCTGGCCGACGACCGCGGCAACAACTTCATGGATGGCGGCGCAGGCAGCGACCGCTACCTGATATTCGCCGGCCCCGGCGTGCACACCATCTGGGATCGCGGCGGCTGGATCCATCCCGGCGCCATGGTCAACCAGTCTGATTTGGACTTCTGGTTAGCCGGCAACCGCGACAAGGACGTAGTCGAGCTACCGAGCGGCGTTGCCCGCAGCGACCTTGGTTTTGGCTGGAGCGTCGAGAACCTGATGGTCTCGCGTGCCACCAACCGCCGTCACGGCACGCTCTACATGAATGACCTGCCCCTCGCGGTGCCGACAGCGGTACTGACGGTGTCCTGGGGCGTGTTGGCGGGCGGCGGATCGGTGCGCATCGTCATGCCGCATTCCGACGACCCTGCCGGCGCCGGCATCGAGGCGCTGCGCCTGGCCGACGGCACGACCCTGACGCGCGCCGACATCCTCGCCCTAAGCCCCTTCGATCAGGACCCGAACCGGCAGGCCAACGTCCTCACCGGCGACAACCTGGACGGCGAGGCCGGCGACGATCGCTTGAGCGGCAACGGCGTCTTGCGTGGCGGCGAAGGAAGCGACATCATCACCGGCGGCAATGGCCGCGATGCGATCACTGGCGATGAAGGCGCGGACGTACTCCAAGGCGGTGCCGGTGACGACCTGCTTGGCTTCGGCATCCGTGAGTACATCGGCACCGGCAACGTCTACCGGGGTGGCGCAGGCAACGACACCGTGCTCGGATCGCATGCGGCCGACGTGTTTGCATTCGAGCGCGGCGACGGCGCCGACCTGATCGGCGACTACCTGCACGATCCCGGCAACAGCCCGTCCGCGCAGCGATTCCTGCCGCGCGTGGCCCGTCAGTTCGGCGATGTCGACTGGTTCGGCAACTACGCTGATGCGACCTACCGCGACAGCGCGTCACATCCCGCGATTCCCGAGGCGCACGTCGGCATTGATACCCTGCGCCTGGGCGAAGGCATCAACCCCGCGACGGTGGGTTTCGTGCGCGCCATCGCACTCGACTACAGCCCGTATAGCGGTCCGCCGAACTTGGCGGACGCGCCCCAGGCGCACCAGCAAGGCACGGATTTGGTACTCGACCTGGGCGCCGGTGACAGCGTGCGCCTGGCCGGCTACTTTCCGCCGCCGCTCCAGTGGTGGGAATACGGGGAGGGCGGCGCACCGCCACCGGCGGTGCCGCATCCGCTGGGACGCATCGAGTTTGCCGACGGGACCGTGTGGGACCGCGCGATGATCGACCATCGTGCTGCGGGCGGCGCGTACATTCCGGTCAATCGCGCGCCGCGCGCTGTCGGCGTGATTGCAGACCAGGGCGTCGTCGGCGGCGCAAGCTTCGAACTGCAATTGGCGGGCGACCTCATCACCGACCCCGATGGGGACACCCTCACATGGAGCGCGCAGCGGTTTGGTGTTCAAGGGCAGACCGTGCCGTTGCCGGCGTGGCTTGGGTTTGATGCGCATACACGGCGCTTTACCGGCGTGCCGGCCAACGCCGATGCCGGCTACCTGCGTCTGGTCGTCAGTGCAACCGATCCGGCGGGACTTGTGGCGACGCGCGAGTTCAACCTCGCGGTGACTGCCGCAGCGCAAAGTGGTGGAAGCGCGGGGGATGGAGCGAGCGGCAGTGGATCGAATGCGGGCGGATCTTCGGGTGGATCGTCGAGTGGGTCGTCGGGTGGATCGTCGGGTGGGACCTCGGGCGGTGCATCTGGCGGGACGACGGAAGGTGACGGTTCTTCCGGAGGTACTTCTTCAGGCAATGGGTCCGGCAGCGGCAGCGCGTCGAGTGGCGGGACTGGCGACGGCGCGACCGGCAGCTCCGCGAACGTGACACTAGCCCTAGGCGCAAGCCGGCCGAGCGCAGTCGCGGATGCGATGGCCGCGCCGGAGAACAATCCTTTGTTTGCCGGTGAAGTGGGCCGCGAAGCCGCAAATGCACCCGCCGCGATCCGCTCCGACACGCTTGACCCTGTGGATCGCCTTCTGGCAGTGCTGGGTTATCTCAACCCGGATGGCTCGCCAGGCCGGGATCGCTATGCCCTTCCGCCATCAGAAGGGCCGGACTTTGATGTGCGTCGCTTCTTGCGGGCGCCGCGTGATGCGTATAACTACGGCGACGGTACGCGTGTTGCTGACACGGACGCGGGTGACGCCGGAGAACAAGTGGTAGTGGTGGCCCGCCAGGGGCTCAGCGGCATCGCGCTGACCCAGGCGCTCCTCGAAATCCATCTTGCCAACAGCGATGGTGCCGCGTTGGGCGGGATGCCGGCAGAGAACCACGCGATGCGGGGATTTGCAGGCCTCGGAGTTCCAGGACTGGAAACGGGCGCGGGCGGGCCGTTGGCCGGTGTCGATGGCGTCGGGCTGCGCGGTTTTGGTGGATTGACGGAAGGGTTTTCGCGACTCACGACAGGCTAGCATGCTGGGCATCATGTTGGTATTATTGCCAACATGAGAGCGACGCTCCTTGTCCGTGAGCGCTTACCGTTTCGAGAAGATTCCTTTGCTGAACTGGTTCTCTGGCAGCTGTCATCGCCGCTCCCGGGGTCGAGCCACTCATTCAAGTACCGCCTGGCTTTTATCCGGGACGGCATTTGTCTGGTGCGCTTTGATAACGAGGCCGGGAAAGGCGACCATCGCCACATCAGAGGCAGGGAGTCAACCTACGCGTTTGTATCGCCCGAGAGGCTGATTCAGGACTTCCTTCGCGAGTCCAGGAGGGTTGACGATGAAGACCGTGACACTTGACGTGCGCGCGCCCGAGTCGGCCGCGCAGGACTTCGTAGTGGCCTGGAAGACCGGCAAGGCACAGCGGACCGCCCGTATCTCCTTTGCCACCCCTGAATTGCTGTGGAAGGTCCTTAGCGCCAAGCGCTGGGAAATCCTGAAGGCCATGTGCGGCGCCGGACCGCTGACTGTTCGAGAGATCGCCCGCCGCGTCGAACGGGATGTCAAGTCGGTTCACATGGACCTGACGGCACTTCTACACGCGGGGGTACTTGACCGAGCCGAAACAGGTCAGGTTGTCTTCCCGTACGAGTCGGTGAAGGTCGAATTCCTGCTGCGGGCTGCGTGATGGCGACCCCCTCGCCCGAGCAGACCTGTTGATGCAACCAGCGCGCGGCCACTCAATTCCGGGCTCGTCTCGGAACCTAGCTCAAGGTGTACGCCTGGACGCCGAACCAGTCTGATAACGCAACGAAGACTCACATGGAGAGTCGAGTTTGATCGACCCATTGAAGCAACCCGGTCCGGCCGATGCCTCGCGGCGCCCGGGGAGGCTGAACGTGGCCTCTAGGCCGTTGTAGCGACGCTCCGTATGCATTTGAACTCGGTGATTCGCATCGCTGCACTCTGCTTGATGCTCGCGTGCGCCGAGACTCTGCACGGAATCGTCAGAACCACCGTCATCACTCCACGGATCGGCAAGGAACTGGCCACCAAGCTCAGCGCGCTGACAGGGACATTCCTCGCTTTCGTGATCTGTTGGTTTCTTGTTCTCGGCATCAGCCTTCAGTCAGCCTCGGCGCACCTCGCCCTGGGCCTGGGCCTTGCCGCCTTCATGGCCGGCTTCGACATCGCCATCGGAAGGTGGCTCATGCGCAAGTCCTGGCCCAAGATATGGCCAGACTTCAACCCGAGAACAGGCAACTACCTTTTGTACGGGCTTTTCGCGCTGTGTTTCATCCCTCTGGTGGTTTGGCACTTAAAGCCCTCATGAATTTGCGCTGGGGATTGACTTCGCGCACGCACACAACCATCGAAAGCAAAGACCTGACCTGTCCGATGTGTGCGGTGTCAATCGGTTCAGCGGTATCATCCCCGCCCGCCCTCCTTTTCGCCTCTAGAAAGCCCCAATAATGAACGTGGAAGCCCAATTCGGCCGCTTCGGCAGCGGCGCCTCCGTCATGCGCCTGGAAGACCGTGCCCTGGTCCAGGGTCATGGCCAGTACACCGACGACGTAGTCCCGGCCGGCCAGCTCACCCTCATGTTCCTGCGCTCGCCGTACGCGCATGCGCGCGTGGTCGCGGTCGACGTGTCTGCCGCGGCGGCGCTGCCTGGCGTGGTGCGGGTAATCAGCGGTGCCGAGCTCAAGGCTGCCGGCGTCAAGCCGCTGCCGTGCAACCCGATGTTGAAGCGTGCCGACGGCAGCCCGTGCGCGAGTGCACCGCGCTTTGCGCTGGCCGCCGACACGGTGCGCTACCCCGGCGAGGCTGTGGCCGCCGTGGTGGCCGAGTCGGCCGACGCGGCACGCGCCGCGCTCGAGGCGATCGTGGTCGAGTACGAAGAATTGCCGGCGTTGGCGGATGTGCTGGCCGCGACCGCACCGGGCGCGGTGGCTCTTTGCGACGCCGCGCCGGACAATATCTCAGCCGAAGCGAAGTACGGCGATGCCGCCAAGGTCGAAGCCGCCTTTGCCAAGGCTGCGCACGTGGTCAGGCTCACGGTCGAGCATCAGCGTGTCTGCGCGGTGCCGATGGAGCCGCGCACCGTGCTGGCCATGCCGGATACCGCCAGCGGCCGCCTGACCATCCGCATGAGCACGCAAATGCCCTCTTCGCTGCGCGATTCGCTGTGCACGCTCATCCCCGGGCTGGAAGCCAAGAACGTGCGCGTGCTGGTGGGTGACGTCGGTGGCGGCTTCGGCATGAAGACCGGCATGTACCCGGAAGACGTGGTCGTCGCCTGGGCGGCGCTCCAGGTCGCGCGGCCGGTCAAATGGGTCGGCGAGCGCGGCGAGGAGTTTCTCTCCACCATGCACGGGCGTGATCTGCGTACCGAGTCGGCGCTGGCGCTGGATGCCCAGGGTCGCGTGGTGGGGCTCAAAGTGACCTCGCTGGCCGGCATCGGCGGCTATTCCACGCCGGCCGGCACCGCCATCCAGCTCATGATCGGCCCGTGGGTTTCGACCTCGGTGTACGACATTCAGAACGTCGCGTTCCACTTCAAGGCGGTGCTGACCAACGGTTCGCCGACCGGCCCGTATCGCGGCGCCGGGCGCCCGGAGGCGGTCTACAACATCGAACGCCTCATGGACGAGGCCGCGCGCGTGGCCGGGATCGATCCGGTCGAACTGCGCCGCCGCAACATGGTGCGGCCCGAGCAGATGCCGTACAAGAATCCGATGGGCCAGGTCTACGACACCGGGCGCTTCGAGAAGGTGCTCGATGAGGCGCTGGTGCTCGCGGACTGGAAAGGCTTCGATGCACGCGCCGCGGCGTCCAGGGCGCGCGGCAAGTTGCGCGGCCGCGGCATTGCCACCTTTCTCGAGTGGACCAGCGGCCTGGCGTTCGAAGAGCGGGTCACCGTGGCGGTCACCGGCGACGGCAGCATAGAAATCTTCTCGGCCGTGCAGCAGATGGGCCAGGGAATCGCCACCTCGCTGGCGCAGCTGGCGGTGGATGTCTTTGGCGTGCCGATGGAAAAGATCCGCATCGTCCTGGGCGACACCGACCGCGGCTCCGGTTTCGGCAGCGCCGGCTCGCGCTCCATCTTCGTGGGCGGCTCGGCGCTCACCGTGGCCGGCAAGAAGACCATCGACCGTGCACGCGATCTGGCTGCCGAAGTGCTGGAAGCCGCGCCTTCGGACATCGTCTACGAGGCCGGCGTGCTCAAGGTGGCGGGCACCGACCTGAAGATCGACCTTTTCGAGCTGGCCGCGAAGCAGGCCGGCGCGCGCATCGACGTGGAGTCGACCACTGCAGTGTCGGGCCCGAGCTGGCCCAACGCCTGCCACATCTGCGAAGTGGAAGTCGACCCCGATACCGGCATGGTTGCGATCGACGCCTACGCCTCGGTCAACGATGTCGGCCGCGTCATCAACCCGATGATCGTGCGCGGGCAGCTCGATGGCGGCGCGGTGCAGGGCATCGGCCAGGCGCTGACCGAGGTCGTCGTCTACGACCGCGATTCAGGCCAGAACCTGACCGGCAGCCTGATGGACTATGCCCTGCCCAAGGCCGGCATCCTGCCGGCTTCGGTCAAGACGACCATGGATGAATCCACGCCCTGCCAGAACAACCCGCTGGGCATCAAGGGCGTCGGTGAGCTGGGCACCATCGGGGCGACACCGACGGTCGTGAGCGCGGTGGCAGATGCGCTCGCGCGCGCGGGACGTGCGGCGCGCACGCCGCACCTGCAGATGCCGCTCACGCCCAGCCGGGTGTGGCGCCACCTGCACGCGGGCTAGAGCATGGCTGCGGTCGGCGGGGCGGCGGGGCGACGGCGTAAGCCTGCCGCGGCGCCCGCGGCAGCATCGCGCACTTCAGCGTCGCGGACTGCGGCGGTACGCAAGGCCGCAAAGGGGCGCGGCGCGCCGGCGCGCACCACTACCTCTAACAAAGCCGCAGCGGGCAGCGACAGCACCGCCGCGCCCGGTCGGTCCGACTACGCGCTCCTCAACTTTGCACAGGACCTGCGCGGCTGGGCCGACAATATTCTGTCGGCGGCCAGACCGGGCCTCAACCTGGCCGGTGCCCTGGCCAAGCCCTTCCTGACCGGCGCGGTCGGCAGCATGGTCGGCGAAAAGAACGCCACCCGCGCCGGCGCGATGTTGAAGGACCTGCGCGAGACCGCCGGCCTGTCCCTGAAGGACCTGGGCACCGCAATCAACTTGAGCGACGCCGGCCTGATCGAAAAGTACGAGTCCGGCCAGGCTGCGATCCCCTTCGAGATCGTCCTGCGCATGGCGGCCGTGCTGGCGCGCAACGACCCCTTGCCCTTCGTGCTCAACATGGTGCGCACCTCCAACCCGTCGCTTGCGCGCACGCTGGAGAACCTGGGCGTGGGCCGGTTCCTGGAGCACGCCGGGCGCGAGCGCGAGTTCATCAACCTGTACCGTTCCAACGACGCGCTGCGCGCCCTGTCGGACGAGGAGTTCGCTGCGCTTTTGGGATTCCTGGGCGGCGCCATCGACCTTGCGCTGGCGCATCGCACGGGGGATGGCAAGGGCGTTCGCAAGGGACGTTCCGCGACCCGCTGATGCGCAGTGGATCGGGAGCCGACTCACGGAATGGCGGGCGCAAGCGCAGCAGTGGTGCCTGCGCCGCGATGTAAAGCCTCAGGCGGCGTGCCTTCAGCGGCCCGCGATCAGTACTTGACCGTGCACCCGTAAGGCGTGGTGCTGGCCACCGAGACCGGCTTGCCCGCAAGCGCCTCGTCCATTCCGGCCTTGAGGAAGTTCTTGGCGGTCTTGACGTCCTCGGGATTGGCCGAGCGCTTGTCGTCGATCGCCCCGTTGTAGACCACCTGGCCCTTGGGATCGATGATGAACATCTGCGGCGTGGTGCGCGCGCCGTAGGCGCGGCCGGCGACGCCTTTCTCGTCCATCATCGTGACGCGCGGCGTGCCGCCTTGGGCCTTCATCCATTCGCCCATCGCGGCGGGCTTCAGGTAGTCGACATGACCCGGGTTGGTCGAGTTGACCGCCAGCCACACCACGTCCTTGGCACCATAGGTCTTCTGCAGGGCTTGCATGTTCTTGGTGTCGTAGTGCTTGCGCACGTATGGACAGCCGGGGTTGACCCATTCAAGCACCACCCACTTGCCCTTGTGCTCGGACAGCTTGGCTGGCTTGCCGTCGGTGGCAGGCAAGCTGATCTCCGGGGCGTTCTGGCCCGGTGTCGCAGCGAAAGCAGATGAAACCGCGAAGGCCAGCGGCAGGAGGAGGGAGCGCAGCATCATGATTTGGCAGGTCCGGAAGTTGTCGCGGGCAGCGCCGCGAGGGCATCCATGATGATGCCTTCGGTCAGGATTTCCGGCAAGACCACCGCGGGTTTCCCCGGGGCGTACAGGACATAGACGGGCACGCCGTTGCGCCCCAGTTCGGCCAGGGCCGCGGTGATCACCGGGTCGCGGCGCGTCCAGTCGGCGCGCATCAGGGTCACCCCCTTGTCGGCGAAGGCCTTATGTACCGCACGGGTTTCCAGCACCACCTTCTTGTTGACCTGGCAGGTGACGCACCAGGCAGCGGTGAAATCGACGAATACCGGAGTGCCGGTGGCGACCAGGGCCTCGATGTCGGACTTGGAATAGGCGTTCCATGTCTCCCCGGAGGCCTTGGTGTCCTTGGTCGGGTTGGCCGAGGATTCCCCGGACGGCCAGGCCGTCACCACTCCTGCGACCATGATCGCGGCGGCCATGAGGCGGCCCGTGGTGCCGGAGGCCTGGCCGACGCACCAGGCGCCGAAGCCGATGATGACCATGGCAGCGCCGATCCACACCACGGCGTCGGCGCCGACCTGCAGCGACAGCACCCAGGTGAGCCAGACGACGGTTGCATACATCGGGAAGGCCAGTACCTGCTTGAATTTGGAAAGCCATGGCCCCGGGCGCGGCAGCTTCTTGAGCCAGGCCGGAAACCACGCCAGCGCGAGGTAGGGCGCGGCCATCCCCAGGCCCAGCGCGCCGAAAACCAGCAGGGCGGCGGCGGCGCTTTGCGTGACCGCATAGCCCAGCGCCGCCCCCATGAAGGGCGCCGTGCACGGCGAGGCGACCACGGCAGCCAGGACACCGGAAAGAAACGAGTCGGCCGCAGGGTGCTTGGCCGAAGCCCCGGCCAGTGAGCCCGGCAGCATGGCACCGAACTCGAAGACCCCCGAGAGGTTGAGGCCGAGGACGAAAAACAGCAGCGCCAGGAGCGTCACCACCGCCGGTGACTGCAGCTGGAACCCCCAGCCCACCGCGTCGCCCGCAGCGCGCAATGCCAGCAGCATGCCGGCCAGTACCAGGAAGGACGCGATCACGCCGACAGCGAAGGCGAGGCCATTGATGCGCATCGCGGCGCCCGTGCCACCGCGCGCGAAACCCAGCACCTTGAGCGAGAGGATCGGAAACACGCAGGGCATGAGATTCAGGATCATGCCGCCGAAAAACGCGAAGACCAGGGCCAGTGCGATCGAAAGGTCGGAGGAAGCGGCCGGTGCTGCAAGCTTGCCATGGTCCGCTCCGGGCACATCGATACCGCGACCGGCGACGAGCTTGCCGGGCATGGCGGCCTCGAAGGTGAGCGCACGTTCCGTCAAGCCCACCACCACCCCTGCGATGCGCGGTTCGGTTGCCGCCAGTTGCTTGGCGACGATCATGGTGATGACGGTGCGTTCGCCCTCGGTCTTGACTTCCTGCTTGGCCGCCGGTTCGACCAGGCCTTCGATGGTCGGCAGCACATAGACTTCGCGGCCGGCGACCGGCTTGGCGCCTTCGATGGTCAGGGTGATGACCGCGTTCTCGGTCCGGGCGCTGGCGCCTTGCACCTTGCCGCCCGGCATGGCCGCGAACGCCGCATCGAAGAGGGGCTTCCACTTGAGGTTGGGCGCCGCGCCGCCGGCAATGACGGGCATCGTCAGGGTGAGGTCAGCGCCACCCGGGATGCATACATCCTTGCAGATCAGCCAGTCGGCGCGCGCCGCCAGGCGCGCGTTCTGTCCCACCGGCCAATCGCGCGGCAGGACAATCTCCACCGGCAACACGATCTCGCCTTCGTAGCCATGATTGAGCATCGGCGGCACCGGGATGCGCTCCGGCACCGGCCACTGGATCGGGCCCGCCTTGCTGCCGGGCGGCAGCTTCCACAGGATCGTGGTCGGCATGCCTGAGTCACCCGGATTGATCCAGTAGGTGTGCCACTTCGGATCGTGCTTGATGCGTAGCCCGATGATCGCGGGTTCGCCGGGCGTGAGCGCCATGTCGCGCGCGATGAGTTCGGACTCGGCGTGGTCGGTGCGCACCGGCTGCGCGAACGACAGGGGGCAGGCCAGCGCGAGGACGAACGCGACCAGCGTGGCATGAAGCCACGAAGTGGCCCTGCTTCGCACCCCAATGCGGGCGACGATTGCGTGCATAGCCTGCCATTATGGCGCTGTACGGCCGGAGACGAAGAATAGAATGCCCGGGCCTCGGTCAAAGATGTGAAAAAAGTCACGAATCAAGCGCGCACCCGGCGATCAACCATGTCACCTGACACGAACCCCGGGTGTTTGATCGAGACGTCATGTCCGCGGCACCGCTGAACGCGCCACTTCCCGGCGCCCCGGTGTCCGACGACGGGCCCGTGGACGTCCTGGTCGTGGGTGGAGGTATCAACGGATGCGGCATCGCCCGCGACGCTGCCGGCCGCGGCCTGACGGTAATGCTGGTCGAGATGGGCGACATCGCCGGCGCTACCTCGCAGTGGAGCTCCAAACTCATCCATGGCGGGCTGCGCTACCTCGAGTACTACGAGTTTCGCCTGGTGCGCGAATCACTGCGCGAGCGCGAAGTCCTGCTCAAGCTGGCGCCGCACCTGATCGAGCCCCTGCAGTTCGTCGTGCCGCACGCGCCGCACCTGCGGCCGCGCTGGATGATCCGCGCCGGATTGTTTCTCTACGACGCGCTGCGCGGCACATCGGCATTGCCGCGCTCGCAGGCGATTTCGCTCTCGGGCAGCGGGCTGGGCGCGGCACTCGCGGCGCGCTTTGCATACGGATTCAGCTACTTCGACGCGCACGCCGACGACGCGCGCCTGACGCTCGCAAATGCGCGCGGTGCGGCCGACCTGGGGGCCTGCGTCGCCACCCGCACCCGGCTGGTTTCAGCGCGCGTGGAGAACGGACTTTGGCAGGTAGAGCTCGAAGACCTGCTGCACGGCGGCGCCCATCGCATCACCGCGCGCGCGATCGTCAACGCTGCCGGCCCGTGGGTGGGCGAAGTGCTGGGCCGCATCGCGGGGGCGCAAGACACGGCGCGCCTCAAGCACGTGAAGGGCTCGCACATCGTCGTGCCGCGCCTGCACGAAGGCGCGCACGCCTACCTGCTGCAGAACCCGGACGGCCGCATCCTCTTCGCCATTCCCTGGCTGGACCGCTACACCCTCTTGGGCACCACCGACGTACCGGTCGAGGACTATGCCGCACCCACCATTGACGCGGCCGAGATCGACTACCTGTGCGCACGCGCCAGCGAATACTTCGCCGTGCCGGTCACCAAGAACGATATCGTGACCACCTACGCCGGGGTGCGCCCGCTTTTCGACGACGGTGCAGGAGAAGCGGCGGCCGTGACGCGCGACTACGTGTTGCATGCGCAGGATGTGGGTGGCGCAGCGCTTCTCAGTGTGTTCGGCGGCAAGCTCACCACCTACCGCAAGCTGGCCGAGCAGGCCATGGTCAAGCTGGCAGTGCATTTCCCGGCCATGGGCAAGCCCTGGACCCATGCGGCCCCCCTGCCCGGCGGTGCGTTTGCCGGAGGCCGTGTGCAGCTTGCAGATGAACTGGCCGGTCGCTTCGGCTGGGTGCCGCGTGAACACCTGGACTCCCTGGTGCGCCGGCACGGCACGCTCGCCACCCACCTGCTCGACGGGTGCGTCACGCCGGCCGACCTCGGGGAGCACTTCGGCGCCGGCTTCTACGCGCGCGAACTCGAGTACATGGTCGCGCACGAATGGGCGGTTACCGCCGAAGACCTGCTGATGCGGCGCAGCAAGTACGGGATAATCCTGGACGCGGCACAGCGCGAGCGCGTAAAGCGCCACCTGGAGGGGATGCGTTCATGAAAC
>JBJXGS010000146.1:0-8458 GCA_046160545.1 Burkholderiales bacterium | reverse complement strand
GCGACCACGTCCGCAACGAAACGCCGCGCAGCCAGGACGATGTCGCCTTCAGAGTGCATTGAGTACCAAGACCGGGATCAGCGTCTAGCGGCGGGCGACATGAACTTGCGCAGGTAGGCGCGGCTCTCGGCGGCATCCTCGATCGAATCAGCCACGATCAAGTGGAACTCGGTCTCATCGCGCGCACGCGCCGCGGCGCGCTTGACGATGGCCTTGGAAATCGCGCCGTTGTACTTGACGATGGCTTTCTCGGCCGCGGCCAGGGTCTCCGGGGCAAGATCCAGGGGGCGCTCGGGGCGGGCAGGATTGCCGGTCAGCGGAGCCGACAAAGGCTGTGATGGCGGATGTACGTACTGCGATGGGGCGACCCGCGAGGACGCAAGCTGCGATTGTGCAGGCTGTGAGGGGGCGGCCCGGGACGGCGCCTCGGCCGGACGCGAGGGCATCGGGTGGCTCGGCGGCGCGCCCGACACGATCTGGGAACGCGCCATGCCGGTGCGGTTGCCATCGGCTTCGCTGGCCGCACGCAGCAAGGCGTTGCCCTCTCTTGTGAAGGCCGTGCGCGCGTCGTCGTCACTGATTTCGTCGGCCAGGGTTTCGATGAGTTCGCGGGTTGAGGCGACGCTGCGCAGAGTGCGCTTGAGGGTCACCGCCGCGATCGGCCCGATGTGGCGCGCCAGGGCGCCGATGAGGCGCGCCTGGGTCTCGTCTTCGATAAGCGACACGGGGGCCGAGAGTGGCTGGCTCAGCCCGGCGTCGCGTTCTTGGGGCGCGTGCGCGAAGACAGTCGGCGAGTCCGAACCGGCTACGGGTGGGGCGGCGGCGATGGCTTCACGCAGCTGCGCCACCGATTGCGGGCGTTTCTCCTCGGCCGGCGCCAGCGCCCAGTCGATGGCCGCCAGAAAATCTTCGCTATAACGCGCCCGATTGCCGGCGCGCACAGCCGGCACCAGCGGGTCGGTGCGTGCGCGGGCAACGGACTCGACCGGCTTTGTGCCGATGACAAGCCAGTAGAGCATCGCGCCGACAGAATAGATGTCGCTCCACGGTCCCTGGTTGCCGCCCTCGTGATACTGCTCGAGCGGGGCATAGCCGGGCGTGACGATGGCTGTCATCTCGCTTGCTTTGGCGGCGCGCGCGGAACCGAAGTCAAGAAGCACGGGGCTGTCGTCGGCACGCATGAAAATGTTGGCGGGTTTGATGTCGCGGTGCAGATAGCCGGTGCGGTGCACGACGGCAAGTCCGTCAAGCAGCGCGATAGCAAGCGCCGCGGCCCGTGACTGCGGCAACGGCCTGCGCGTCAGGATCCAGTCGTTGAGTGCCTGGCCCTCGACGAACTCCATGACCATGTAGGCGGTCTGATTGGCCTCGAAGAAGCGCATCACACGCACGATGTTCGGGTGATGAAAGCCGGCCAAGGTTCGCGACTCGTCGAGAAAGCGAGTGCGCCCCCAGGCGAAGGTCTTGCTCACTTCGGAGGAGCGCATCCTCACCGTGTGATCGGTGTCGCGTACGGCAAGCTCGCTTGGCAGGTACTCCTTGATCGCGACCTGGCGCGCGAGGTTGGTATCGGTGGCCAGGTAGGTCACGCCGAAGCCGCCCACCCCCAGCGTCGATTCGATGCGGTACTCGTGGAGCCCGTAGCCCTGTGGTAGCGCGAGCGCGGATTCCATTGCTTGGGCCCGGTCCCTAGGCGTCGCCGATGAGCTTGATCGCCTTGGCGAGGGAAACGCGCATGCGGTTGATCGACTGTGCCAGCACCGAGACCTCGTCCTTGCCCTGCGCTTTCAGGTCCTCGACCCCGGTGTCGCCGACGCTGATGCGGTCTGCCGCGGCCGACATGGCGCGGATCGGCTGCACGATCATCAGCGAGAGCATGAGGTTCAGGCAGATGAAAAGCACGACAAAGACCCCGGCCAGCGAGGCCATGAAAGTATAGAAGGCGCGGTTCGCGTTTGCCACCGGCAGGGCCATTGGCACCGAGACAATCTGCGCACCGATGGTTTCGTTGAGCTTCCAGCCGAACCCATTGCTCGGGCCGTAGATCTTGACCATGGCCGCGGGCGCCGCAGCGGGCACGCTATGGCAGGCCAGACAGGCGCCGTCCCTGATCGTCAATGGTCGCGCCAGGTAAAGCGAGGGGCCGTTGGGCGTCATGCGGGTACCCGTGGTCTCCTTGAGAGCCTCGTTGTTGCGGAACGCGTTGACGATGTCGGTCTCCCACTCGACGGCGCGGTTCGAGAGGTTGGTCGGGTTGAGCGTGGCTTCCTTGTAGAAATAGTCAGGGTACTTCTTGTGCAGGAGCGCCATGATCTGCGAGGCGCCGAAGGCCGGCACGCCCTGCGGCAGGAATTCCTCCTCGGAGGCGCGCAGGCCCGGGCGCACCTTTTCGACGGTGTAGCTGCGCATCGAAAGCGCGGCTTCCATCATGACTCCGGCGTTGCGCAGGACCTCGTCACGCGCATTGGCGTGCAGGAGGTTGTACGAAATCGTGCCCGATGCTGCCAGCCCAAGCAAAAATACCGCCGCGAGCACCAGATTGAATTTCAGGCGCAGGCCCATGATGCATCCCTCCGACGAATCAGGTTCTTGTTGTGCGGACGGCAATCATAGGCGCTTTTGCCGTGCCGCGGCATGCCAGGCGCGTGCGACTTTCGGCCTGCACACCGGATTCCGCGGCGGGCCTGAGTCGGACTGCGATGCAATGCGAGGCCGGCAGGAAATTCGCCTACAACACCCCCGAGGTACCGCCGTCCAGGTTGATGCTGGTCCCGGTCACGAAACTGGCCGCCTCCGAGGCAAGGAAGGTGATCACGTTGGCCACCTCCTCGGCGCGGCCGACACGCCCGAGCGGGACGTTGCGGCCCATGTCGGCATAAAGCTTCTCGACGTCGACGCCGGCCTTGGCAGCCTTGGCCTCGTGCTGCCCGGCACGTACCAGGCCGATGCACACGGTATTGACCAGGATGCCGTCGGGCGCCAGCTCCTTGGACAGGGCCTTGGTAAACGCCAGGCCTGCGGCGCGCGTGACCGTGGTCGGCATGGTCTTCGCGGCCGGCTGCTTGGCGCCGATATTGGTGATGTTGATGATGCGCCCGCCACCGGCAGTACGCATGTGCGGAATCGCCAGGCGCGCCAGGCGGATCGCGCCAAAGAGCTTGAGGTCAAAATCGGCCTGCCAGGCCTCGTCGGTGACTGACTCGAAGACACCCGTGGCCGAGGTGCCGGCGTTATTGACCAGGATGTCGAGGCGCCCAAAGGTCGATACAGCGGTCTCGACGATGCGCGCGCAGTCCTCGGCGCGCGACACGTCGGCGGAGAGGGCGGCCACCTTCCCGCCGGCAGCGCCGATCTCTGCCGCCAATGCGTCGAGACGCTCGCGCCCGCGTGCGACGGCCACGACAGACGCGCCCTCGGCAGCGAGGAGCAGCGCCGTGGCCCGGCCGATGCCCTGCGTGCCGCCGGTGACGATCGCGACCTTTCCATTTAGATTGAGTTTCATCTGAGCTCCAGGTTCAAGCGCCGCCGCGTACGGCGGCAAGCGCGGCCCGCTCATGCGGGCGCGAAAAGTCGATCGCCGGCAGCGCCGGGATGATGCCGTTTGGATTGCCGCGCCCGCTGCTGTAGTAGCCGGTCACGATATGGTCCAGGCGCACTGTGGCGGCGACGCCGGGCACCTGGTAGAGGTCGCGCACATAACCGTCCAGATGGCGGTAGGAAGCCAGTGACCGTACGCTGCACTTGAAGAGGTGTTGGTACACCGCGTCGAAGCGCACCAGAGTGACGAAGAGCCGCCAGTCGGCTTCGGTGAGCGTGTTGCCGACCAGATAACGCTGTCCGGCCAGGCGTCGGTCCAGCATGTCAAGGCAGGCGAAGACACGCGTCACGGCCTCGTCGTAGGCATCCTGCGAAGTCGCGAAGCCGGTGCGGTAGACGCCATTGTTGAAGTCCCGGTAGACGACCTCGTTGATCGCGTCGATCTCGGTGCGTAGCGCTTCAGGGTAGTAGTCGCCCGGCGTTGCCCCGAGGGCGTCGAACTCGGTGCCCAGCATGCGGATGATCTCCGAGGACTCGTTGTTGACGATGCTGCGGGTCTCGCGGTCCCACAGCGTGGGGACCGTGACCCGGCCGGTGTACCCCGGGTCGGCCGCCGCGTAGGCCTCGTGCATCCAGGTGAAGCCGTTGACCTCGTCACGAGTCGCGCCGGGAAAGCCATCACCAAAGCGCCAGCCCTGCTTGCGATCGTTGGGCTGCGCCACCGACATCGAGATCATGCCCTCCAGCCCTTTGATCGCACGAAAGATGATCGTGCGGTGCGCCCACGGGCAGGAGTAAGACACGTAGAGGTGGTAGCGCCCCGCCTGGGCCGGAAAGCCCGAGCTGCCATCGGCGGTGATGCGGTTGCGAAAGCTGCTTTCCGGGCGCTTGAAGCGCCCGTCCGCAGGCGGCGCCTCGGCGTCGCTCCAGCGGCCTTGGATCAGCATACCCATCGTGCTCCTCCTTCTGAATGGTCCGTGAGCCTATCACTTCGCATGGTCATCCCTTCACACACACCACCTGCTTCAAGGTGTGCACGACCTCGACGAGATCGCGCTGCTGCTCCATGACCACGTCGATGTCCTTGTATGCGCCGGGAATCTCGTCGATGACACCGGTGTCCTTGCGGCACTCGACGCCTTGCGTTTGCGCCTCGAGGTCGGCGCGGTTGAATTGCTTCTTCGCCGCGGTGCGGCTCATGCGCCGGCCGGCGCCGTGCGAGCAGGAGCACAAGGACTGCGGGTTGCCCAGGCCGCGCACGATGTAGGACTTGGCGCCCATGCTGCCGGGAATGATGCCGAGTTCGCCCTGCCGTGCGCTGATGGCGCCCTTGCGGGTGACGAAGACATCGGCGCCGAAGTGGGTCTCGCGCGCGACGTAGTTGTGGTGGCAGTTGATGGCTTCACCATCGCTCTCCCACGGCACGGTCTTGGGCGGCAGGACGCGCGCGAGCGCTTCCAGCACCAGACGCATCATCGCCGTGCGGTTGGCCAGCGCGTAGTCCTGCGCCCAGCCGACCGCTTCCACATAGTCGTCGAACCACGCGGTCCCCTCGTCCAGCCAGGCCAGATCGCGGTCGGGCAGGGTGCGATCCAGGCGCAGCGCCTCCTTGCGCGCGGCCTCGATGAAGTAGCGCCCGATGACGTTGCCGATGCCGCGCGAACCGGAGTGCAGCATGATCCAGACGCGGTTGGACTCGTCCACGCACACCTCGATGAAGTGATTGCCGCCGCCCAGCGTTCCCAGCTGGCAGCGCCAGGTCTGATCGAACCGGCGCTGCATCTTCGTGATGCCGGCATGGCGCCCGGCGATGGCTTCGAGACGCGGCTTCAAGCGCCGCGCGTCGCGGCCGTCGCGTGTGCCCTGGACGCGACTGGCCTCGTGCTGCGCGAAGCCGACCGGGACGGCACCCTCGATCGCAGCACGCAGGCGCGAGAGTTTGCCGGGGAGCTGGTCCGCGCTTAACGTCAGGCGCACCGCGTTCATGCCGCAGCCGATATCCACGCCCACCGCCGCCGGGATGATCGCGCCCCTGGTCGGGATGACCGAGCCGACGGTCGCCCCGATGCCCGCATGCACATCGGGCATCGCGGCGATGTGGCCATGCACGATCGGCAGCGCGGCGACGTTGCGCAGCTGCTGCAGGGCCGTATCTTCGATGTCCCGTGTCCACAACATTACCGGGACGCGGCCGTCTTCGAGGGTGAATCGGGTGCCCATGGGTGCGGATTCCTTAGAATGGCGAGTTTTCCACATTCGCCGCATACCTGTGGTGACAGCGACACGACAATGACCCGAGTCTTCAATTTCTCCGCCGGTCCGGCGACTCTCCCCGAAGAAGTGCTGCGCCAGGCCGCCGACGAACTGCTCGACTGGCACGGCAGCGGCATGTCAGTCATGGAGATGAGCCACCGGGGGCGTGAATTCATCTCGATCGCCGCGGCGGCCGAAGCCGATCTGCGCGACTTGATGGCGATTCCCGCCAACTACAAGGTGCTGTTCCTGCAGGGCGGCGCGCTGGCGCAGAACGCGATCGTGCCGATGAACCTCCTGCGCGGCAAGTCGACAACCGACTATGTCGACACCGGCGACTGGTCGAAGAAGTCGATCAAGGAAGCGCAAAAGTACTGCACGGTCAACATCGCTGCTTCGGGCAAGGAGAGCGGCTTCACCGCGATCCCGCCGCAGTCGGCGTGGAAACTCTCGCCGGACGCGGCTTACGTGCACGTCTGTACCAACGAGACCATCGGCGGGCTGGAATACCAGTGGACGCCTGAGACCGGCGACTTGCCACTGGTGGCCGACATGTCCTCGCATATCGTCTCGCGCCCGGTGGAGGTCTCGAAGTTCGGCCTGATCTACGCCGGGGCGCAGAAGAACATGGGCATCGCCGGCCTGACGGTCGTGATCGTTCGTGATGACCTGATCGGCCAGGCCCTGCCGACCACGCCCTGGGTGTTCGACTACAAGGCGCAGTCGGAGGCCGACTCGATGTACAACACGCCCTCGACCTACCCGATCTACATGGCCGGGCTGGTGTTCCAGTGGTTGAAGCGCGGCGGCGGGCTGGCGGCCATGGAAGCGCGCAACATCGCCAAGGCCAGGCTCCTCTACGACTGCATCGATGCCAGCGGCCTGTACCAGAACAAGGTGGCCAAGTCCGACCGTTCGCGCATGAACGTGGTCTTCACCCTCAGGGACGAGAAGCTCGATGCCGCGTTCCTGAAGGCCAGCGAGGCCGCGGGCATGGCGCAGCTGAAGGGCCACCGTTCGGTGGGCGGCATGCGCGCCTCGATCTACAACGCCATGCCCTTGGCGGGCGTCGAGGCCCTGGTGGCCCTGATGCGCGACTTCGAGAAACGCCATGGATAAGCCCTTCAAGGTCCTGCTCTTAAACCAGATCTCGGCGGTGGGCTTGAAGCGCCTGCCTGTCGAGCGCTATGTGACCGGCAAGGCGATCCATGACCCGGATGCAATCATGGTGCGCTCGCACGACATGCATGCCATGGCCATCCCGGCCTCGGTCAGGGCGGTGGGGCGGGCCGGCGCCGGTACCAACAACATCCCGGTCAAGGCGCTTTCCGAGCGCGGCGTGCCGGTGTTCAACGCTCCGGGTGCGAACGCCAACGCAGTCAAGGAACTGGTGTTGGCCGGCATGCTCATGGCCTCGCGCAATTTAGGCCCGGCGCTGCGCTTCACCGATGCGCTGGCCGGCACCGGCGAGGAGTTCGAGCGCCAGGTCGAGGATGGCAAGAAGGAATTCGCCGGCTTCGAGCTGGCCGGCCACACCCTGGGCGTGATCGGCCTGGGCCGCATCGGCTGCCTGGTGGCCGACGCGGCCATCAAGCTGGGCATGCACGTGCTGGGTTTCGACCCGGACATCACCGTGGACGCGGCCTGGAGCCTGCCCTCGCAGGTCAAGAAGGCGCACAGCATTGACGAGGTGCTCAAGGGCGCGCACTTCGTCAGCCTGCACGTGCCGCTGGTGAAGGCCACGCGCGGGCTCATCGGGCCGGCCAATATCGACCACCTGCGCAACGGAGCGATCCTGCTCAACTTTTCGCGCGAGGCCATCGTCGACGAGGCCGCAGTGCTGGCTGCGCTGGCCTCGCATCGCCTCAGGCACTATGTGTGCGATTTTCCCAGCCCTCAGTTGCGCGGGCACCGGCAGGTCGTGGCGTTGCCGCATCTGGGCGCCTCGACCCGCGAGGCCGAGGACAACTGCGCGGCCATGGTGGCCGACCAGCTGCGCGACTACCTCGAGGACGGCAACACGAAGAACGCGGTCAACTTTCCCGACACTGCCATGCCGCGCGAAGCGCCGTATCGGGTGGCGATCGCCAACGCCAACGTTCCCAATATGCTGGGGCAGATCTCCACCGCGATGGCGCGTGCCGGGCTCAACATCCACAACATGCTCAACAAGTCGCGGGGCGAGATGGCCTATACCCTGGTGGACGTGGATAGCGCCGTGCCGGACGCGGTCATCGCCGAGCTGGGCGCGATCAAGGGCGTGCTCGCGGTGCGCTATCTTCCCGTTCCCGCTTCATAAGGAAAAGTCGCATGAGTACAGAATTCGAGTTCCGCGCTGACGTCGAGTTCGCCGTGCGCGGCACGGAGAAGCTCAAGGGCAACCTGTGGCTGCCCAAGGGCCAGGGCAAGACACCGGTGGTCATCGGCGTGCACGGCGGCGGGTGGCATACGCGCCTGCCGGAGAACTATCAGTACTGGGGACCGTGGCTGGCTGCGCGCGGCTACGCGGTCTTCGCGCCGACCTACCGGCTCTCCTCGGCCGAGAGCAAAGCCTTTCCAGAAGGCTTTCATGACGTGCGCGCCGCGGTGCAGTGGATCAAGGGGAATGCGGCGTCGCTGGGCCTGGACGCGGAGCGCATCGCCTTGATGGGCGACTCGGCGGGCGGGC
>JBJXGS010000145.1:0-17042 GCA_046160545.1 Burkholderiales bacterium | reverse complement strand
ACCGCGCCGGTTTCTCGGTGATTCTCGTCGGGCAGGATTTGAAGGGTGTTGAGATCGGCTTCCAGAACGACCGCATCTTCGCGCAGAACGACGGCGCGGCACTGTTCACCGCCGGCGAGAACACGGTGAATCCTCTTCTCGTGGGGCGCGCGTTGGCGCACAACCGCTGGGACCTCAACGTGCAGGGCACGGGCTACGCGCTGGTGCAGGGCGGGACGACCATCCTGTCCGGTGCGCTGCGTGACTATTCGTCCTATGCGGGCTTTGGCCAGGACGCCTATCGCACTCCCAACTTCGTGTTCTTCGGCGACAACACGACCTCGGCGCGTGGAACCTTCCAGGTTGACTATGCGGCCATCACCGCGGTACCGGAACCGGCGCCGTTTGTCCTGCTCCTGGCTGGCGTGGCGCTCATCGCCGGGGTACGGCGGGCTCGCGCAGCCTGATCGACGGCGCGAACCGGACCCAAACTTTCAGTTGCCCGGTACCACGCGCCGCGCCAGTCGCCAGGCCAGCCAGAAGGCCGCAGCGGCTGCCAGCAGGTGCTTCAGCGTGTGGCCGCTGACAAGTCCGCCCAGCGCGGCGTAAGTCTGGGCATCGAGCACCTCGAAGACCTTGGCCGCCAGGTAAAAGCCGATCGCGCCGTACCAGTCGCTCGCCGCAAGGATTCCGCGACGCGTCAGCGCGCAGACCAGCGGTATGAGACCGATTGGCAGGAACTGGACGAACAGGTACAGGCGCAGGTCGCCCGCACCTGCTTGCGCGCCGCTGTACCAGGCCCACACCGACAGCGTCGCCAGCCCGAAGCCGAGCACCTGCGCCAGCGGCCCGCCCAGGCGCGCGTCGACACGCTCGGCCAGGAGCGCGCAGGTGATCCACGCGCAGGCCCAGGCAATCGGCAGTCGGTCGATGGCAAGGCCGAAATCGTCCGGTTCCCAGTGATAAAAGGAGGAACCGGCTGCCGTCAAGGCCACAGCGACAAAGGTGAGCCCCCAGGCCGCACGCGACGGCGCGGCGCGCGGCATCTGCAGTGCGACGATCAGGCCGAGTACTCCGGCCACCAGGAAGGGCAGGTTGGAGAGCACGTCGGCGGCGTGCGGGAGACTGTTCCATGTGCGCTTGTCGGCGAAGTCGTGATAGTTCTCAGGCTGCGCGATCGGGCCGTACCAGTACAGCGACAGTGCGATAAGCGCGACAAAGGCAGCCAGAATGGCCAAGCGACTTGGGGCGATGGCAGGCTTCATGATGGCGGTCTCGTGACGATACAGGGCCTCAGGATGGCGCGACCCGGGGTGTCATGCCAGCCGCGCGCGACCGGTCGCGCGCAGTGCGCCCCCGCGTTGCCTGCCGCGCTACCCGGGCGTCACGCCGCCGGCGGCGCCGAAGCCGCGTAGGCGGGCACGGCAGCAGCGAAGCGCGCCAGCCAATCCACCATGCGCGGGTGGGCCGCACGCCAGCGCCCGGCGTGGCGAAAGTCCATGTAACCCAGCGCGGCAGCGACGGTCAGGTGACCGTAATCGGGGTGTGCGCCCCAGGCCGGCGGCGCGGCCTCGAGCATGGCGAGCGCACGATCGATCTTGCTCTGCAGGCGATCCACCCACGACTGCACGCGCATGCCTTCCGGACGGTAGCGGCCTTCGTAGACCTGCAGCAGGGCCTGCTCGATAAGACCGTCACCCAGCGAGGCCAGGGTCAAGGTGCGCCAGCGTTCCGGCCCCGCGCGCGGCACCAGCATCGGGCCGCTGCCGAGCGTGTCGAGGTACTCGCAGATGACATGGCTGTCATGCAGGGTCTCGCCACTGTCTATGACCAGCGCCGGGATGCGGCCCAGCGGATTGGCGGAGTTGAGTGTTGCATCGCCGCGTGTCGCATCTACTGTTGCGACCTCGACCTGCTGCCCGAGATTCTTGACAGCGATGACCATGGTGACCTTGCGGCCGAAAGGGGAGGCGGGACTGGAGAGGAGTTTCATGGCTGATCAGGTGGAGTGGATGGGAAGCGGGGCAACGCGGCCGGCCGAATCGGGCCCGGTTCAGGTCAGTGCATTGGCGGCCACCGAACGCGGCCATAGGGCAGCGCGCCAGCGCCACGCGACAGCTGCGGTGAAGACGAGTCCCGAGGCGCAGTAGAGCACGTTCATCGCCACGAAACCCAGCGCTGCGATGAGCGGCCCGGAGAGCAGGAGGCCCAGCGGCAGGCCCCAGATGGCCAGCATGCGCATGCCCATGACCCGCCCGCGCATGTCCGGCGCTGCGACGCGCAGCATGACTGCGGCAAGCGGCGTCAGGCAGAAACTTTGCACCAGGCCGGCTGCGAACAGCAGGACCATGCCCCAGGTGAGGTCGCGGGTCTGGCCGAACAGCAGAAGGGCGACGAACCATGCTGCGCTACCGGCCAGCATGGTGCGCCCGGCGCGTAGCGGCAAGCGATTCGCGCTAACCAGCAGGGACCCGACCAGCGCACCGGACGCGAATGCGGCCGCCAGGGTACCCAGGCCGGACTGGCCGAGTCCGAAGACATCCTTGGCGATGTATGGGAGCAGGCCCATCGAGAAGGGAAATGCCAGCATGTTGACCAGGAAGGCGATTGAGAACGCGGCCAGCACCGGGGGCGTGCGCCAAACATAGGCGGCGGCCTGCCTGAGGTCGGCCAGCGGATGCGTCGGCGTCGCCGCGGCAGCGCTGTTGTCGGCAGGCCGTCCGGCGACAAAGCAGGACAGGACCACCGCCAGTACGTACATGGCCGTGACGATCGCATAGGCGGGCGCCATGCCGATCAGCGCGACCACCGCCGTACCGGTCAGGGCGCCGAAGACGCGCGCAGTGTCCGAGGTCGTGCGTGAAACGGCGAGCGCACCCAGCAACATCGCGGGTTGCATGGTCTGACCGACCAGCGCATGTCGCATGACCATGTCGGAGGGTTTGAGGAGGCCGGCAATGAAGGCGATGACAAAGACATGCCACGGCACAAGCGCATCAGTCGCGGTCAGTATCAACAGGATCACGGCCAGCACGGCGTATACCGCGCGCGTCACGCCGAGGACCGTGCGATGCCCGAAGCGGTCACCGGCCAGGCCGAAAAAGGGCGAGATCAGGGAGCCCAGCCAGGCCAGCGCCCCGAACACCACCAGCTGCTGCACCGATCCGGTGACGCTCAGGATGTACCAGCCCAGGATCAGGGTCTCCATCTCGAACGCCCAGGAGGTCAGGAGGTCGGCAGGCCACTGGAAGCGAAAACTGCGCACCCCGAACGGCGCCAGGGCTGCTGCCCGGGCGGCCGGGGGGAGCGAGGTCATGGGCGAATGCTACATGCTCCGTGCCATGACTTGCGCTAACCGGCCTGCCGGGGGAGGTTTTGGTATTGTTCGCCCTCCGCCGGTGCACGCGCACGGGCAGGGTCGCCCCAATGCCAGGAGTCCGTCCGCATGGCCGTCAAGCTGCACGAGATTGAAACCGACTGGGTGCACGTCAAGTTCAGCGAGACCGCGCAGTTCAACGAGGTCTACGGGTTCTCCGGTTCGCAGGGCGTGATCAACCTCGAGGGGGTGCGCCTGCGTCCGCGCGGGGTGCCTTCCAGGACCCTGGCCATTTACATGCACCCGGCCAGCACTCTTCAACTGTTGCCCATGCCGCAGGCGATGGCGCGTCACGGCGTGCACGTGCTGTGCGCGGCGAGCCGCTATGCGAAAAACGATGCGCCGCTGATTTTCGAGAAGGTCATCTGCGACCTGGGCGCCTACATTCGCCATGCGCGCGAGGTGTGGGGCTACGAGAAGATCGTCCTCAACGGCTGGTCGGGTGGTGGTTCGCTGGCGCTGTTCTACCAGTCGCAGGCCGAGCATCCGAGCGTCACGGCGACCCCGGCCGGCGACCCGGTCGATATCGCCGGGGCCCGGCTGATCCCCGCCGACGCGATGATCTTCCAGGCCGCGCACCTGTCGCGCGCCCATATGCTGGCTGATTGCATCGACCCCTCCGTGATCGACGAGAACGATCCCGACAAACGCGATGTCGAACTCGACATCTACGATCCGGAGAACCCCAACCAGCCGCCCTATTCGAGCCAGTTCATCGCGCGTTATCGCGCGGCGCAGATGGCGCGCATGCGCCGCCGCACCGCCTGGGTGCGCGAAACCCTGGACATGCTCAAGCGGCGCGGCGGGGACGAGATGGAGCGCGGCTTTGTCACCTTTCGCACCATCGCCGACCTGCGTTTCCTCGATCCGGCGATCGACCCCAACGACCGCAAGCCCCGGAGCTGCTGGATCGGCAATCCGGGTACCGCCAACACCGGGCCGGTGGGGCTGGCGCGCTTCTCGACCCTGCGCTCCTGGCTGTCGCAATGGTCGCTGGACGACAGCAATGCCAACGGCGAGACGGCCGCCACAGGCATTCACGTGCCCTTCCTGGCCATCGAGAACTCCGCCGACGACGCTGTACCGCAGCCGCACACCGGCATCATTCACGCCGCAGCCGCGAGTACGGACAAGACCATGCACGTGATCAAGGGCGCGACCCACTACTACCAGGGGCAGCCGGAATTGCTGGCCGAGGCGGTCGATACCTGCCTTGCCTGGATGCGCGCGCGCGGATTGGCCTAGGGGCGCATGTTCCCGTCGCGTGAGGTCCGCATCATCGTGCCCTACGGGCGCGACGGCGCTTCTGACCGCCTGGGTCGCGCAGTCGGCGCGTGCCTGGCCCAGCTATGGGGCGTGGCTGTGGAATACGAGAACCTGCCCGGCGCGGGCACGGCCACCGGCATGCGCCGTGCGGCCGACGCGCCCGCCGATGGCCACACGCTGATGCTGGGTACCTCGACCACGCATGCGCTGGCGCCAGCGCTGCGGCGCGATCTCGGACTTGAACCGGCACGCGCCTTCGCGCCGCTGTGCATGATCGGCTGGTCGCCCAACCTGCTGCTGGTGCGGCGCGGGCTGGCCGCGAGCGTGCAGGAAGTGGTGGCCCTGGCGCGCTCGCGTCCGGGGGTGTTGCGCTATGCCTCCGCCGGAGCCGGACAGACCATCCATTTGTGTGCCGAACTGTTCGCCAGGCTGGCCGGCGTGTCGTTGTTCCACGTGCCTTTCGAGCGCGGCAGCATGGACGGATTGAAGGCGCTGGCCGCGGGCCGCGTCGACCTGATGTTCGACAACGTGCTGGCCGCACTGCCGATGCTGCGCGAGCGTCAGGTCGATGCGCTGGGCGTGGCCTCCAGCATGCCGTGCACTACGCTGCCGGAATTGCCGACCCTTGCCGAGTCCGGCGTCCCCGGCTACTCGGCCGACATCTGGCTGGGCCTGTTCGCACCGGCAGCGACGCCGAGCGCGGTGCAGGAGACCCTGGCGCGCGACATCGCGACGGTACTCGGGCAAACCGACCTGGTCGCCGAACTGCGTGCCCTCGGGCTGATGCTCGACGTCCAGTCGGGTGAGGACTTCGCCGCCGAGATCGCGCTGAACGCGCGCGACTGGCGAAGCATCATCGCGCTCTCCGGACCGCATCCGGTCTGAGATCGGCTTGGCGATGAATCCCCCATTCACGACCCGTCCCGAGATCCGCGGCACCTTCGGTGTCGCCACCTCGACCCACTGGATCGCCTCGGCCGTGGCGATGCGCATGCTGGAACTCGGCGGCAACGCGTTTGACGGTGCGGTCGCCGGCGGGCTGGCCTTGCAGGTGCTCGAACCGCACTTGAGCGGACCCGGCGGCGAAGTGCCCATTCTCTTCTGGAACGAGGCCGCGGCGGAGTGCAAGGTCATCTGCGGGCAGGGCGTGGCGCCGCAGGCGGCGACGATTGCGCACTTTCGCGCCATGGGACTCAACATGGTGCCCGGCACGGGCCTCCTGTCGGCGACCGTTCCCGGGGCCTTCGATGCGTGGCTGTTGCTCCTGCGCGATCACGGCAGCCTGCCGCTTCGGACCGTGCTGGAGCCGGTCATCGGCTACGCAACGCATGGCGTGCCGCTGGTGCCGCGCATCCGCCAGGCGATCGCTGCGGTCAAGGATCTCTTCCTGGCCGAATGGCCGGGCTCGGCCGCGACCTACCTGCCGGGTGGCGACGTGCCGGGTGCGACGCATCTGCTTGGCAACGCCGGCATTGCCGCGACCTATACCCGTGTCCTGGCCGAGGCCGAGGCTGCCGGGTCGGACCGCGTGCGCCAGATCGATGCTGCCCGCAACGCCTGGTACCGCGGCTTTGTGGCCGAGGCGATCGACGCCTATTGCCGCAGTACGCCCTCCATCGACACCACGGGCGAGCGCAATCGCGGTCTCATCACGGCCGACGACCTGGCACGCTGGCAGGCCACCTACGATGCGCCGCTCATGCACGCCTACGCCGGCGTGGAGGTCGCCAAATGCGGCCCCTGGAGTCAGGGCCCGGTGTTGCACCAGCAGCTGGCTCTCCTGGCCGGCTTTGACCTGGCAGGCATGGGTCACAACAGCGCTGCGTTCGTCCACACCTTGGTCGAGGCCGCCAAGCTGGCCATGGCCGACCGCGATGCCTGGTATGGTGATCCGGACTTCCAGGCCGTGCCCCTGGCGGAATTGTTGTCGCCTGAATACACCAAGGGGCGCCGCGCGCTGATCGGTGATCGGTCCTCGACCGCGCTGCGCGCCGGCGCGCCTGGCGGCCGCGCGCCGCGTCTGATCGACTGGGAGTCCGCGCAGGCCGATGTGCGGCGCGACCAGTACTTCCATGGCCTGGGCGAGCCGACTTTTGCAGAATTGCCTGATAGCAGTGGCGTCCTGCGCGGCGACACCTGCCACATCGACGTGATCGACCGCTTCGGCAACATGGTCTCGGCCACACCCTCGGGCGGCTGGCTGTCGTCCTCGCCGGTGATCCCGGCGCTGGGCTTCGCGCTCAACACGCGCGGCCAGATGTTCACCCTCGAAGAAGGCCATCCGGCGTCGCTGGCTCCGGGCAAGCGCCCGCGCACCAGCCTGTCACCGGGCATGGCGTTCAGGAACGGCCTGCCGTGGGCCGCCTTCGGCACACCCGGTGGCGACAACCAGGATCAGTGGCAGGTGCAGCTCCTGGTGCGGCTCGCGCACTTCGGCATGAACCTGCAAGAGGCCATCGACGCGCCGGCCTGGCATTCGTCACACCTGATCGCATCGTTCTGGCCGCGCTGTCCGCAGCTCAATTCATTGACGGTCGAAGGGCGCTTCGACGCGTCAGTCGTCGCCGAGCTGCGCGAGCGCGGTCATGCGGTGACGGTCGGTGAGCCCTGGTCGGAAGGGCGCCTGTCGGCGGCATCGCGCGAGCCGGCCGGCACCGCTCGCCTGCTGCGCGCCGCCGCCAACCCGCGCGGCATGCAGGGGTACGCGGTCGGTCGCTGATCGGTCTCGCGCAGGCGGTTTGCTCCCTGCCGCGCCAGCGGTCAGTTGTGGCGTTTCGGAATCACCACCGGCATCGAGACGAAGCCGCGCACGAAATTCGACTTGGTGCGCACCGGCGTCCCGGTCACTTCGATGCGCGGGAAGCGCGCGAGGATCTCTTCCCAAAGCACCTTGAGCTGCAACTCTGCCAGCCGGTTACCTACGCAGCGATGAATGCCGAATCCGAATGACAGGTGCTGGCGCGGCCGCGCCCGGTCGATGATGAAGCGATGCGGCTCCTCGATCGCGCGCTCGTCGCGATTGCCCGACAGGTACCACATGACGACCTTGTCGCCTTTCCTGATGGTCTTGCCGCCGACGACGGCGTCTGCCAACGCGGTGCGCCGCATGTGCGCCAGCGGCGTCTGCCAGCGGATGATCTCCGGCACCAGGGAAGTGATCAGTTGCGGATTGGCGATCAACCTGTCGTACTCGGCCGGGTGGTGGTTGAGCGCAAGGAGACCGCCGCTGATCGAATTGCGCGTCGTGTCGTTGCCGCCGACGATGAGGAGTAGCAGGTTGCCCAGGAATTCATCAGGGCCCATATTGCGAGTCGAGGGTCCGTGCGCCAGCATCGAGATAAGGTCGCTACCCGGCGGAGCATTGACACGCTCGTTCCACAACCGGGTGAAGTAGTCGCGGCACTTGCCCAGTTCGATGAGGCGCTGCTCCCAGGATGTGACCGGGCCGTTGCCGTCAGGATCGCCGGTGGCCATGTCCGACCACCAGGTGAGGAGGTTTCGTTCTTCGAACGGAAAGTCGAACAGCGTCGCCAGCATCTGCGTGGTCAGTTCTATCGACACGCGCTTGACCCAGTCGAATTCCTCGCCTATCGGCAGGCCATCCAGGATCGCGCCGGCGCGCGCGCGGATGGTGCCTTCCAGCAGCGCCAGGTTGGCCGGTGCCACGATCGGGCTCACCGTCTTGCGCTGCTCGTCGTGGCGCGGCGGGTCCATGGCGATGAAGCTCGGGTACATCTCCTCTTGCGGGCGCTCGGCCAGGGTGATGCCGCCGAGCCCTGCTGCGGAAGAGAACACCGCATGGTTGGTGTCGACGGCCATGATGTCCTGGTAGCGGGTCACCGACCAGTACTGCCCGTAGCGCTTGGAGTGCGAACGATGCACCGGGTCCTCGCGGCGCAGGCGCTCGAAGTAGAACTCGACAACGTCCTGCTCGAAGAGGTATCCGCGGCTGACATCGATTTCCTCGAGCGGCATCGACCGGGCACGCTGGCGTTCGGGATGCGACTGAAGGTCGGGCTGTGTCATCGTATGGCAGTGTATGGATCGCTGGCGGGCAAGGCTATCACAGGGCCAATGCCGTTATCTCGGCTCCCTGGGTCGCGCACAGCGCGACGATGGGCATCGTCACGCGCGACGACGCGCGCCGGCGCCCCGCGCGGGATCGGCACGATTACACTGACCTTGTCGTGGCTTTGAGCAATTCCAAATGTCCCAATCCTCTTTGAGCGGTTATTCAGAGCGTCGCACCTGGCTTCTTGACCAGGTCGCGAATGGGCGCCTTGGCGCTGGCGACCTTGCCGGGGCGCGCGTGGCGCTCGGCCTGGTGCCCGGGCGCCACGGCTGGATGCGGGTAATCGGGGCGACGCTTCTGGCGACCGGGATCGCGCTCCTCGCCGCTGCGGCGATCTTTGCGGTCGCGTTCAACTGGGATCGACTCGGGCATTTTTCGCGCTTCGCGATCCTCGAAGGTCTCCTGGTTGCGTCGGTGCTGGGCGCCTGGTGGCGCGGCGCCGGCAGCGTGGCGGGCGAATCGCTCATGATCGCCGCAGTGCTCCTGACCGGTGCGCTCCTGGCACTGTTTGGGCAGACCTACCAGACCGGCGCCGACCCCTATTCGCTCTTTGTCGTGTGGGCCGTGCTGATCCTGCCATGGTGCCTCCACGCCCGCTGGCCGGCGGCCTGGCTGATCTGGCTCGTGGTGGCCAATGTCGGATTGGCGCTGTTTTGCCACGGCATGGGTGGCGATGCGTTTTTCTGGAGGCTGTTCGGCCGCCACGAGGCGTGGTTTGCCGCGGCGATTGCCCTCAACGGCCTGCTGGTGGTCGCATTCGAACTCATGGGCGAGCGCCTTGACCTGGGCGGGCGCCGCATCGTGCCGCGGGTTGCCCTCCTGGCTGTCCTGCTGGCGGCGACTGCGATCCTGCTGCCGGCCTTGAGTTATCGGCCCTTCTGGGCAAGGGATTGGCAAGGCGGCTGGCAGGTGCTGCTGGCCGGGGCTGCTTTTGCGCTCACGCTGTGGTGGACCTATTTGGGCAAGCGTGACCTGCCGTTGCTGGCAGCGACCACGCTGGCGGGCATTGGCATCGGATTCGCGGTCTTTATGCGCATCATCGGGCCGGCGAATGAATTCGGCGTGTTGTTGATCTCGGCTGCGTACTGGATCGGGCTGGTGAGCGCGGCGGTGGTGTGGTTGCGCGGCCTGGCCGCAACGAAGGAATCGACATGAGTACGAATGCCATGGCGTGGGAGGCGCGGCTGGCCGCCGCGGGCATCGCGCTGGCCGATGTCGAGAGCACGGCCTCAGCAGCAACCCCTGCCAATCCGTGGTACTTGCGACTGATGGCCGGCATAGGCGCCTTCATCGGCGCGATCATGGTGCTGCTGTTACTTGGCCTGGGTCTGAGTTCGCTGCGCCTCTTCGATTCGGCGCAATCTGCTGGCGCAGTCGGCTTGTTCCTGTGCGTTTCTTCCATCGGCATGTATGCGTTCTGGCGCGGCGTGGCAGCCGAGCAGTTCGCCCTGGCGGTCAGCATTGCCGGGCAAGCCGGCTTTGCCATCAGCGTCGCCGACCTATTTCGCAGCGGGGCAAGCATCAGCTGGTGGCCGCTTGTAGGGTTGCAGGCACTCCTGTGGCTCCTGATCGGCAACGGACTGCACCGTACCCTGACCGGCGCCGCGCTGGCGGTCTTCGGTGCATTGTCCTGTCGTGCCCCGGCGGCACTCGCGGCGTGGTGGGCGGCGCTGGTGCTGGTCGCAGCGGCGATCCTGGCTGCGGAGGCTTGGTTCGCGGCGCGCGGCCGTGGCCATGCGGTGGGACCGGCATTCTTCGGCCTGATCGCCGGTGTCATCGCGGCGCAGATTCCGTGGTTCTTCAAGCTCTGGCCAGGCAGTCCGGCCGCAGGCCCGGAGGCGCTCCCCTGGGCTACCCAGGTCCCGGCCATGCTTCTCATCACCTGGGCCGCAACGGCGGGCGCGCCCGCCGCGACACGTGTCGGCGCCTTGCTGTTGGGGTTTGCCACAGCGAGTCTGGGGGCCTGGCTACCGGGCTGGATTCCGGCGCTCGTGCTGGCGCTGGGCGGTTTGGCGTGGGCGCGGCCGGGGTGGGCGGTGGTGGCCGCGCTGGTGCTGATCTTCTCGGTCTCGGTGTACTACTACAGCCTTGCGATCACGCTTCTGGACAAGGCCGCGCGCATGGCGCTGGCCGGTGTGGCGTGCATCGCCTTGGCTGCTGTCGTGCAGCAAGTCGGCGCGCGCTGGCCGGGGCCGCATTCGCAAAGGGAGGCGCAATGACCCGCATCTTCACGAGATCCTGGTGGCTGCCGCTAGGCCTATTGCTGATCCTGGGCGCAGTGAATTTGTCGATCGTCGGCAAGGAACGCCTGGTGGCGCACGGGCGCATGGTGCTGCTTGAACTCGCGCCGCTGGATCCGCGTTCGCTCATGCAGGGGGACTACATGCGCCTGGACACACGCATGGCACGCAGCCTGCCGACCGACCTGGTGATGTCCGGTGCGCATGCGGTACGACTGACGGTGGACGCGCGCGGCGTCGCCACGGCGGCGGCCTTCGACAAGGGCGGTGGGCTGGGATCGAACGAAGCACGCATGGTCGCGCGTACAGACAAGGGCCGCGGCTGGCACCTGGGCAGCGATGCCTTCTTTTTCCAGGAGGGCACCGCGCGGGTCTATGAGGCGGCGCGCTACGGCGAATACCGCGTGAGCGAGTCTGGCGAATCGGTGCTGGTGGCGCTGCGTGATGCCAACCTCGCGCGCCTGGGTCCGGACCGCTATGCCGAGCGCTGGCAGTTGCCGGAGGCGCCGCGCAAGCGCTAGCGTTGTCACGCGCTGCTATATTCCGGCGCTTTCGACCCACCCGGTGTTGCATTGCCGGCCACCTGCATGAGTGCCGCCCAGATCGCCGTATCACCTGCCGACCTTACCGCCTACATTCGCGCCATCGTCGCGGCCGCCGGCAGTGAGGCGCGCGAAGCCCGGCTCACGGCCGACAACCTGGTGCTGGCCAACCTGTCGGGTCACGATTCGCACGGTGTGGGCATGATCCCGGCCTATGTGGAGTTCGCGCTGGGCGGCGGGCTCAAGCCCAACCAGCACGCCAAGGTCACCGCTGACCTGGGCAGCATGGTCATGATCGACGGGTGCCGCGGCTACGGCCAGGTGATCGGCCACGAAGCCATGCAGATCGGCATCGAGCGCGCGCGTGCGCACGGCCTGGCGCTCATCGCCCTGCGCAACAGCCACCACATCGGGCGCATCGGCCAGTGGGCCGAAGACTGCGCGCAGGCAGGGATGGTGTCACTGCATTTCGTCAACGCGCTTTTGCGCCCGCTGGTGGCGCCGTTCGCGGGGTCGGACGCGCGCTTTGCCACCAACCCGTTCTGCTGCGGCATTCCGCGCCAGGGGGAGGCGCCGCTGATCCTCGACTTCGCCACTTCGCGCATCGCGCTCGGCAAGGCGCGCGTGGCGCGCCAGGAAGAGAAGCCCCTGGCACCCGGAATCCTCATCGACGGTGCCGGTCATCCCAGTGTCGATCCGCGCGTCATGTTCGAGCGCGACGCGGCCGGGCGCCTGGGCGCGATCCTGCCCTTTGGCGAGCACAAGGGCTACGGCATGGCGGTGATCTGCGAAATCCTGGGCGGCGCGCTGACCGGCGGCGAGACCCTGCATGACGCTGGCGAAGCCTTCACCGGCATCTACAACAACATGCTTTCGATCATCATCGACCCGGAGCGACTCGGCGGCACGCAATTCCATGCGCAGCGCGAGGCCTTCATCGACTGGGTGCGCGCCTCGCCGGCCGCGCCCGGGCACGATCGCGTACGGATCGCCGGCGAACCGGAGCGGGAAATGCGCGTCAGGCGCAGCCAGGCGGTCCCCATCGACGTCAACACCTGGCGCGACATCGAAACGGCGGCACGCAAGGCCGGCCTGCCTGAACCCGACATCGCCCGCTTCACGGCGAAAGCGCGAGCGCACTGAGTGCGCCGCGCATCCGCGCGCCGGACACTAGCGTAGATTGATTGCAGACAGTATCGCCTTGAGGAATCCTTCATGAGAGCTCTTTTCGTCGCCCTGTGGTTGTGCGTCTTTCCGGCCGCCGCGCAAAATACGCCGGCGGTTCCGCCCGGCCATGCCGTGGCCACCTTTGCCGGCGGCTGCTTCTGGTGCATGGAGCCGCCCTACGACAAGATCGACGGCGTGATCTCGACCACCTCGGGCTACCTGGGCGGCAAGACCCGCTTTCCGACCTATGAACAGGTCTCGTCCGGCAGCACCGGGCATACCGAGGTCGTGCGCGTGATCTACGATCCGCGCAAGGTCGGCTTCCGCACCCTCCTGGAGATCTTCTGGAAAAACATCGACCCGGTGGCGCGCGATCGCCAGTTCTGCGACGGCGGCACCATGTACCGCAGCGGCGTGTACTGGCACGACGACGAGCAGAAAAAGCTCATCGAGGAGTCCAAGGCGCTGCTCAACCGCGGCCAGGCCTTTGGCAGCGCGCGCCCGGTCGGTTTCAAGGGCGGCGTGGTCACCGAAACCGGCCCTGCGCCCGACTTCTGGCCGGCGGAGGATTACCACCAGGATTACTACCTCAAGAATCCGGTGCGCTACAACTACTACCGCACCGGCTGCGGCCGCGACGCGCGCTTGAAGCAGCTCTGGGGCGAGTCGAAGTAATTCAGGCGTCGCCGGCCGGTCGCGCATCGGCATCGACCGTTGCGCGCAGGCGACTGCCAGCCCTGGCGCGGAACGCTGTGCGCAGGTGGCTATGCAGGATGGCTGCCGCTGGATTCAGTGTCGCGCCGTGGCGGGTCATGATCCCCAGGGTGCGGCGGATCGCCGGCTCGGTGAGCTGTACGGCGATGAGCGATGGATGTACCGCCGAGGGCATGGCCAGCCCCGGCAGGACCGCGATGCCCAGACCTGCCTCGACCATGCCCAGGAGGGTGGAGACGCGGTTGACCTCGAAGGCGATCGACGGGCGCAGGCCCTCCTTGACAAGCGCGTCGTCGAGCAGGATGCGGTTGCCGTTGCTGCGCGCCGGTGCCATCAGGCGCTCACCGTCCAGTTCGCGCCAGCGCACCGAGCGGCGCTTCGCCAACGTGTGATCGCGGCGCACTGCGAGCACGAAGGGGTCTGAACGCAGCGGCTCGAAATCGAGCTCCGGCACGCGTGTGCCCATGAAGCCGATGCCGAAGTCGGCATCCCCGCCGATCACAGCTTGCGCGACGTTGTTGTCGTTCTCATCGACGATGCGCAGCCGGATGCCTGGGTGACGTTCGGCGAACGGGCGGATCACCGAGGGCAGGAAGTAAAAGGCGGCCGACGGCACGCAGCCGACCGTGACGCGGCCGCTGTGGCGTGCGGCGGTTTCACTCATTGCCAGCGTTGCGGCCTCGAGTTCGTCGAAGGCGGTGCGCGCGCGATCGAGAAAGCGGCGCCCCAGCCCGGTCAGCGCGACCTGGCGCGTGGTGCGGTCGAACAGGCGTGCGCCCAGTGCGGCTTCGAGGCGCTCGACGCGGCGTGACACCGCAGGCGCTGATAGATGGATGGCGCGTGCGGCAGCGACGAAGCTTCCGCGCTCGGCCACAGCCAGGAAGGCATGCAGTTCGGCCAATTCAAAATTGATGCGCTGCATGCATCAATGGTAGCAAATGCTGCACTTTACGAAGAACTCGGGCTGCCGCAGAATGGCAGCATGAGACAAAACCCAACCTGGGAACCGCCAGGAGACTGCCATGCAATCAAGCTCGCTTAAAGACTGGGTCGGCCGCAGCGAAACCCAGGCCGATGTCGCCAATCCGACGCCGGTGGCCGCGCTTTCGGCCACGCTCGACTGGCCGGCCGCGCGCCCGACTGACGGGACGCCGCTACCCTACCTGTGGCACTGGCTGTATTTCCTGCCGCTGGCGCAGCAGTCCGAGATCGGTGCGGACGGGCATCCCAGGCGCGGTGGTTTCCTGCCGCCAGTCGCACTGCCGCGGCGCATGTGGGCCGGCAGCGATTTCGCGTTCCACGAGCCCATCCTGGTCGGCGACCGCCTGGCGCGCACCTCCACGATCGTCGATGTCAACGAGAAATCGGGCCGCACCGGCACGCTGATTTTCGTCAAGGTGCGCCACGAACTGCGGCGCAACGGCGCCGATGCGGTGGCGCTGACCGAGCATCACAACATCGTCTACCGCGACCTGGCGCGGCCCGATGACCCGGTACCGCAACCAGCAGCGGCGCCTGCCACTTCGACGTGGCGGCGCGACATCCGTGCCGACGATGTCCTGCTGTTCCGCTATTCGGCCCTGACCTTCAACGGTCACCGCATCCACTACGACCGCAAGTACGTGACCGAGGTCGAGGGCTATCCCGGACTGATCGTGCACGGTCCGCTGATCGCAACCCTGCTCATGGACCTTTTGCGGCGGGAACGTCCGGACGCGCAGGTGGCCAAATTCGAATTCAAGGCTGTGCGGCCGACCTTCGACATCCATCCGTTCTCCGTGCACGGCGAGCCTTCGGCCGACGGCAAGACCGTGCGCCTGTGGGGGCGCGATCACGAGGGTTGGCTGACCATGGATGCGACCGCCACTTTCGCCTGACAACCAACCGACCCGGACACCATGCCAGCTTCCATCATCGACTCGAAAATCTTCGGCGACATCTTCTCCGATGCGCGCATGCGCCACGTTTGGTCCGACGAGAACCGCACCGCCAAGTACCTGGATATCGAGCGCGCCTTGGCACGTGTACAGGGCGAACTGGGCATCATCCCGAAGCATGCGGCAGAGGAGATCGTGCGCAACTGCGAGCTCTCGCAGATCGACTGGGTCAAGCTCAAGGCCAAGACCGAGGCCATCGGCTACCCGATCATCGCGGTGGTCAACCAGATCAACGCCAACTGCAAGGACGGCCTGGGCGAGTACTGCCACTGGGGCGCGACCACCCAGGACATCACCGATACCGCGACCATCCTGCAGATCCGCGAGGGCCTCGCGCTCGTAGAGGCTGACTTGGCCGAACTGTCGGCCTCTCTCGCCGCGCTTGCCAGGAAGTATCGCGACACACCGATCATCGGCCGCTCCAACCTGCAGCAGGCCACGCCGATCACCTTTGGCTACAAGATGGCTTCCATCCTGGCCGGCATCGAGCGCCACCGCGAGCGCCTGGCGCAATTGAAGCCGCGCGTGCTGGTGGGCGAGTTCGGCGGCGCCTCGGGCACGCTGTCCTCGCTGGAAAAGGGGGCGATGGAAACCCAGGCCGGCCTGATGCGCGAACTGGGGCTGGGCCAGCCGCTGATCTCCTGGCATACGGTGCGCGACAACGTCGCCGAGGTCGGCGCCTTCCTGGGGCTGGTTGGCGGGTCGCTGGGCAAGATCGCCATGGACGTGAAGCTCATGATGCAGACCGAGGTCGCCGAGGTCTTCGAGCCCTTCGCGCCGGGGCGCGGCTCGTCTTCGACCATGCCGCAAAAGCGCAATCCCATCTCGTGCCTGTATATCCACGCCAACATATCGGTGGTGCGCCAGCATGCGGCTGCGCTCATGGACGCGATGGTCGCCGACCACGAGCGCTCGACCGGCCCCTGGGAGATCGAGTGGGTGGTGCTGCCGGAGATCTTTTGCCTCATGTCCGGGGCGCTCAAGCAGACCAGGTTCGTGCTCGCCGGGCTGGAGGTCGATGCCGGGCAGATGCGCCGCAATATCGATCTGACCCACGGGCTGGTGATGTCGGAGGCGGTCATGATGGGCCTGGGCCCTTACATCGGCCGCGAGTATGCGCACGACCTGGTCTACGACCTGTGTCGCCAGGCCCTGGCCGAGAAGCGCCCGCTGATCGACATCCTCGCCGCGCATCCCGATATCTCCAAGCATGTGAGCCGCGCGAAACTCGAGGAATTCTGCGATCCGCTGAACAATCTGGGCCAGGCCGGGGTGATGGTCGACCGCGTTCTGGCCTCGCTCAAGTAAATGCAAGTAAATGGGGTCAGACCCCAATTTCCCGGGCAGCCCGAAGTACTGCACAATCGATGGGGACGGACCCCGAATCAAATGAGGAGATGCCATGAAACGCCGTGATTTCGTCGCCGCCGGAGCAATTGCACCCTTTGCCATCGGCAGTACACGCGCGCAGGACCGTTACCCGACCAAGCCGATCCGCCTGGTCGTGCCCTTTGCACCTGGCGGCAGCTCCTCCATCGTCGCGCGCGCCTTCGCCACCGAGATGGCCAAGGGCCTGGGCCAGGAATTTGTCATCGACAACCGGCCCGGCGGCGGCGGCAACATCGCCATGGAAGCGGTGGCAAAGGCCGAGCCCGATGGCTACACCCTGATCATGGGCCACATCGGCACGCTTGCGGTCAACCCGTTCATGTTCTCCAAGCTGCCCTTCGACACCAACCGCGACTTTGC
>JBJXGS010000144.1:0-3798 GCA_046160545.1 Burkholderiales bacterium | reverse complement strand
CATCGTCCTCGGCCTGGGCAGCTCCCACGGGCCCATGCTCGCAACGCCGCCGGCGCAGTGGGATCTGCGCGCCGGGGCCGACCGCGCCAATCCGCGCCATGCCTACCAGGGCGCACTGATCGATTACCCGACGCTCAAGGTGCGTCGCGGTGAGGACTTCGCTGCGGCAACCGCGCCTGCCGAACGCGAGGCACGCCACGCACGCTGCCAGAAGGCCCTGGACCAGTTGGCCGAGGCCTTCGAAGCTGCGCGGGTGGATGTGGCTGTGATCGTCGGCAACGACCAGCGCGAGGTGTTCCAGGACGACATCACCGGCGCCTTCACGGTCTATGCCGGTGAGACAGTGCCCAACATCCCCCTGGATGAAGCGCGGCGCGCCAGGTTGCCACCGGGAATCGCGATCGCGGAAGCCGGGCACTGCCCGCCCGAAGGCGCCGACTATCCAGGCGCGCCCGCCTTCGCGCGCTCACTGGTGCGCTCGCTGACCAGCCAGGGCTTCGATGTCGCGCAATCCGCGCGGCTGCCCGCAGGCAGCGATCGCCAGAATGGCATCCCGCACGCGTTCGGCTTCATCTACCGGCGCATCATGCGCGACAGGCCACCACCGTCTGTACCGATCTTCGTCAACGGCGGCGTACCCGACAACATCCCCAGCGCCGGTCGTTGCCTCGCTTTCGGGCGCGCACTCGGTGCGGCCATCACAGCCTGGCAGGAAGACGTGCGCGTTGCACTCATCGCCTCCGGCGGCTGGACGCACTTTGTCATCGACGAAGTGCTTGATGCGCGTTTTCGCGCCGGGTTCGACAAGCGCGACGAGGCCGCGCTCGCCGCCATCCCCGAAGATCACTTCCTGGGCAACACCTCGGAGATGAAGAACTGGTACCCCGTTGCTGCGGCAATGCACGCGCAAGGCCGCAACTTCAAGCTGATCGATTACGTTCCCTGCTATCGCACCGAGGCCGGCACCGGCAACGCGATGGGGTTCGCATTGTGGGAGTAGGCATGAATAACAGGAACCCAGTCGACCGCCTGCAGCGGCTGGACGTCTGCGCGGTATCGGACGCGATGGACAAACTGGGACTCAAGGGTGGCGTGAGCGGCCTTGCGCAACTGGCGACAACCAGGCGCATCGCCGGGCGGGTGGTGACCATGCGACTGGTCGCCAAAGACCAGGCGCCACCGCCGGCCGACCCGCCGCGCCACCTTGGCACGACGGCGATCGCCAACGCCGCACCGGGTGACATCATCGTCATCGAGCAGCGCTCCGGCATCGAGGCCGGCAGTTGGGGCGGCATCCTGTCACTCGGCGCACAGTTGAAGGGTATCGCCGGGGTCATCTGCGACGGCCCGGTACGGGACATCGACGAGGCGCGCGAGTTCGGCTTTCCCGTCTATGCGCGCGGCCTCACGGCGCGCACCGCGCGCGGACGCATCGCCGAGTCCGCCAACAACGAGCCGGTTGCAATCGGCGGGGTGACGGTCAAAGCCGGCGACTACGCGATCGCGGATGCCAGCGGCGCGGTCTTCATCGCCGCCGCAGAGATCGAGCGACTGCTCGAGGCCGCCGAGATGATCGTCGCGCGCGAAGCGGCAATGGCCGCGGCGCTGCGTGCAGGCAAGCCCATCCACGAAGTCATGGGCGCGAACTACGAGCACATGCTGCGCTGAACGCGCGGCAGGGAGGACGCGATGTCAGGCTTCGCCCAGTTTCCCGGTTGCGATGTACGCGCCAGGCTCGACCATCCGGTCATTGACGCAGACGCGCATGTGCTGGAGTGCGAGTTCGCGCTCGACGACTTCCTGGCCCAGGTCGCCGGCAGCGAAATGGTCGAGCGCTCAAAAAAGCGCATGCGGGCCAACCCCTACAAGTTCGAGACCCGCACCATCTGGTGGGGCGTGCCGTCGGGCAAGCACACCGGCGACCGCGCCATGGCCATGCTGCCGCGGCTTTTTCGCGCGCGCATGGAAGAAGCCGGCATCGACTTCGCGCACTGCTACACGACCAACGGCATCCCGGGCCTGTACATCGGCGACGACGAACTGCGGCAGGCGACCTGTCGCGCGCTCAACACCATGTACGCCGACATGTTCCGCGAAGTAGGCGACCGCGTGCGTCCGGTGGCGGTGATTCCGACCTTCACGCCGGAGGAGGCCATCGCCGAGCTTGAGCACGCGGTGCTGACCCTGGGCCACAAAGCGATCATGATCGGCACCGAGATCCGCCGCCCGCATGCTGAGATCGTGCGCGCGGCCCCTGAGCTGGCCGCGTACTCCGAAGCGACGCGCTCGATCGCCATGGACTCACCCTTCGACTACGACCCGTTCTGGCGCCGCTGTGTCGAGCTGGGCGTGGCGCCGGTGTGCCACACCGCGGCGCGCGGCTCGGGCTACCGCGCTTCACCGACCAACTATGTCTTCAACCACCTGGGCAGCTTCGCGCAGGGCGCGGACTTTTTTTGCCGTGCGCTTGTCTTCGGCGGTGTGACGCGGCGCTTTCCGACCCTCAACTTCGCTTTCCTCGAGGGCGGCGTGGCCTGGGCGATGACATTGCTCAACGACATCGTCGAGCACTTCGAGAAGCGCAACCGCGACACGCTGCTGGCCAACCTCGACCCGGCCACCCTCGATGTCGAGCTCCTGGGCCGCCTGTTCGATGAGTACGGCAACGATTACCTGACCGGAGAGCGGGTGCGGGCCGCACCGCATCACCGTGCCGCGCGGCCTGAGCGCCCCGATCCCTTCGACGAGTTCGAAGCCTGCGGCATGCGCGAAGTCGCCGATCTGAAGGCGCTCTTCTGCGACAACTTCTACTTCGGCTGCGAGGCCGACGACCGCATGATGTCGGTGGCGTTCAACCGCCGCCTGTCGCCGGTCGGCGCCAAGTTGAAGGCCATGTTCGGGTCCGACATCGGGCACTGGGACGTCATGGAAGCCAAGACCGTGCTCTCGGAGGCATGGAGCCTGGTCGAGGCGCGCCTGTTGACGCGCGACGACTTTCGCGAACTCATGTTCACCAACCCCGCCTCGCTGCACCTGGGCATGAACCCGGCCTATTTCACGGGCACCGCCATCGAGAGCGAGGCTGCGGCGTTGCCGCACAGGGCTGCCGCGCCGGCCCGTGTCGCAACTCGCGCCGCCGCCTGAATCAGGAAGGACCACGACGATGAAGACCGACACCCGCGAACTGACCACAGTGGCCGTCACCAGCGTCGCCGAGGCCTGGCTCGCGCTCCTCAAGGCGCGCGGCGTCGACTACCTCTATGTGAACGCCGGCACCGACACACCACCGGTCATCGAGGCATACGCGCGGGCGGGTGCCTCCGGCCTCTCCTTGCCAACACCGGTGGTCTGCCCACATGAGAACCTGGCCGTCGGCATGGCGCACGGGTATGCGCTTGCGACCGGCCGCGCCCAGGCCGTCATGCTGCACGTGAGCGTCGGCACCGCCAACGCGCTGTGCGCCCTCATGAACGCGGCGCGCGACCAGTGCCCGCTGCTGCTGACCGCAGGCCGCACACCGCTCTTCGAGGAAGGCAAGCCCGGCAGCCGCAACGCCTGGATCCACTGGGCGCAGGAGATGTACGACCAGGCCGGCATGCTGCGCGAGATGGTCAAGTGGGACTACGAGTTGAAGGACGGCATCAACCTGCGCGAGGTCACCGAACGCGGACTTTCGATCGCGCACGCGTACCCGCGCGGCCCGGTCTACCTGTCGCTGCCACGCGAGGTCATCGCCCAGCCGCTCGACACCTTCAGCTGGAACGAGCCCGGCCCGCCGCAGGCGAGCGAACCGCACCC
>JBJXGS010000143.1:0-4340 GCA_046160545.1 Burkholderiales bacterium | reverse complement strand
AGCTGCTTTCGGATCGCACCAACACCGATGAGTTGATCAGGATCGGCTGAGCGAAGCCTGGCGCAGTACCGGACAACTCCGGCTAAGTCGCGTAGCTGACGGTCAGATCGCCAACGCCGTCGACATGGCCTTCGAGCCTGTCGCCGCGCTTGATCGGGCCGACGCCGGCCGGTGTGCCGGTCATGATCAAGTCGCCGGGCATGAGCGTGATCAGGTTGGACAGGTAGGCGATCTGCTCTTGCACGTTCCAGATCTGCATCGCCAGGTCGCCCTGCTGGCGCACCTCGCCGTTGATTTTGAGCCAGATCGCGCCCTTGGCAGGGTGGCCGATCTCGGCGGCGGCCTTGAGTGCGGTGATCGGCGCGGACTCGTCGAAGCTCTTGCCCATCTCCCAGGGACGGCCCATCTTCTTGGCCTCGCCCTGCAAGTCGCGGCGCGTCATGTCCAGCCCGACGCCGTAGCCCCAGACGTGCTCCAGCGCGCGCTCGACCGCGATGTTCTGGCCGCCCTTGCCGATAGCGACGACCAGCTCGATCTCGTGGTGGCAATCCTTGGTGCCCATCGGGTAGGCGAGCGTCGCACCGTTCTGTGCGATCGCGTTCGCCGGCTTCATGAAGAAAAAGGGCGGTTCGCGGTCGGGGTCATGGCCCATTTCGCGCGCGTGGTCTGCGTAGTTGCGGCCAACGCAGTAGATGCGTCCGACCGGGAAGCGCATGTCCGAGCCGGCGATCGGCAGCGAAGGCTGGGGGCCCAGGTCAATGACGAATTTGACGTTGCGAAGATCGTCTTTCACGGGGTAAATCCTTTCGATGGAAAAGTGACAGGCGCGCGGCCCGACGAAGGGAAAAGCGAATCGATTTTGGCGCCTGTGATTGTCACGCATTTCTTCCGCATCGTCTGGTCCGGCCCGATCAATAGCGTGCCAGCGCCGGCGCAGCTGCGACCAGTTCGCGCCACGCGGCCTGGGTCAGGGCAGCCGGTCGACCCGATCACGCTCTATGCGGAATGCCATCAGGTCCTCGCCGATCAACAGCGGCCCGGAATAGGTTGTACGGGTCTGCGCCAATACATCCTCTTCGGTCATCGGCAGAACCTTGATGGTCCCCAAAAGCACGAAGTGATAGTAGACCGCAAGCCGGGGCCTGGTGCGCGTGAATACCACACCGGCCTCCTCGGGCTTGGTGTGGTGCGCGAGGATCACCTGGAACACTGGTGATGCCAGCAACTCCGGCCGCGCCGCGGCGACCTGGTGGATGAGCAGGTCGGTGCCCGTGGCGTGCTTGATCAGGTTCTCGCTGAACTTGGTATCGCCGGAGATGGTGACCGAGCGACCGTCATAGTCGATGCGGAAGCCGAAGGCTGGGTGCAGCAGTTCGCCGTGATCGACCGCGAACGCGGTGACACGCACCCCGTTTTTCTCGTAGACGACGCTCTCGACAAACTCGGTCACCTCCGGGCGCACATTCTCCGGTTTCAGGCCCTGGTCGGCCACGCGTGCCTTCAGGTCCCAGTCATAGGCCTTGACCAGCCCTTCCATGAGGTTGCGCGTGCCGGCCGGCCCGTAGACGCGGAAGGGGCCCTGGCGCTGGGCGAATGGTGCCTCCAGCCAGCCGGTCAGCCACAGGTCGGGAATGCCGACGATATGGTCGGAGTGCAGGTGGGTGATGAAGAGTGCATCGACGGCACCCAGGCGCAGTCCGGCCTGCATCAGGCGCTGGGTCACGCCGCGCCCGCTGTCGATGAGGAGGTTCTGTCCACCTGCCTGCACCAGCACCCCGGGACCGAAGCGGCGCATGACGGGCGCCGGGCTGCCGGTGCCCAGGAGCGTGACACGGAATTCGCCGCTGCCAACGGGCGGCGGCGGTTTCTGCGCCTGTGCCGGGGCGAGGAGCGTGGCGGCTAAGGCAAAGCAGCTGATCCAATGGATGAGTCGCATGGTTTCTCCTGGCTTTGCGCCGGCTGACGAGGGCGGTCGAGGCGCCGCCTTCAAGGGGCGACGATGGTCCAGTTTTCAGTGAGTGTCGTGCCCGAGGCGCGGATCAGCTTGGCGATGGGGCAGTACATCGCGAGCTCATGCTGCACCTGGGCGATCGCCTCCGCGGTTGCGCTGGTTGTTACCTCGATATGCAGGACCATGGCCGGGAAGGGCACCGCGACATCCTCTTGGAGGGTGACGCCGCGACGGTCGAAGTCGGCCTCCAGGCGAATGCGCATGGCCTGGAACTCGATGCCGTTCTTGTGCGCGATCTTGTGGCTGATGACGTTGGTGCAGCCGATCAGCGCAGCGGCGAAGGTCTCGGTCGGGCTCATGCCCAGATTGGTGCCGCCGCGTTCGATCGGTTCATCGATGATCTTGCTCAGGCCGCGCATGGAGACGTCGGTGCGTGAATGTGACTGCGCCGTGCCTTCCATGCGCATCTTGATCGTGGTTTTTTCGCGGATGGTTGCCATTTTTTGACTCCTTGGATGCGTTGAGATCGGCGATTCTTGCTCGCCGGGTGTCGGCTTGGAATACGTTCAAGCGCACGCGCTGCGGCGCGCCTACTCGGCCTTCGCGCCGGATTCCTTCGCGGCCTTCGCCCACTTCGGGATCTCGCTGCGGATCACCTGGGCGAATTCCGCGGGTGTATTGCGCGCGATGCTGAATCCGAGTGCGCCCAAGCGTGCCCTGAGATCCTCAAGTTCGAAGATGCGGTTCAACTCGGTGTTCAAGCGGTTGACCACTTCCGCGGGCGTACCGGCAGGGGCGAAGATTCCGAACCAGGTGACATCGTCGAAACCCGCGTAGCCTGATTCGGCCACCGTGGGTACATCGGGCAAGGCCGCCGAGCGCTGCGCGCCGGTGATTGCGATCGCGCGCAGCCTGCCTGCCTTGACCTGCGGGATGGTCGGCGGCATGGAGGTCTGCACCACCTGGACATGCCCGGCGACAGCAGCCCCGGTCGCCTGCGCTGGCTGGTAGGGCACATGGGTCATGTCGACGCCGGCTAAGAGCTTGATGCGTTCCATTGACAGATGGGCGGTGGTGCCGATGCCCGAAGACGCGTAGCTCAAACGCTCGCGGCGTGCCAGGGCAATCAGCTCGGCCAGATTGCTGGCAGCCACAGAGGGATGCACCCCGATCAGGTTGGGAGTGCGCGGCCCCTGGATGACAGCCACGAAATCCTTCTCCGCGTCGTATCCGGCGTTGGCATAGAGGCTGGGATTGATCACCAGCGAGTTGCTGTGCACGAACAGCGTGTACCCGTCCGGCGCTGCGCGCTTGACGTGCTGCGCGGCGATGTTGCCGCCGGCGCCGGGCCGGTTCTCGACGATGGCGCTCGCAAAGCCCTCGCCGAGTTTTTGCGCAACCAGGCGGGCGATGGTGTCCGCTGCGCTGCCGGCCGCAGTCGGCGAGACGATCGTGATCGCCCTGGCCTTGGGATAGTCGGCCGGCGCCTGGGCGAGCGCCGTGGCACTCGTCACTAGCAGGACGCCGGCTGCGCTCCAGGCGCGGACGCCGCCTGCGGCGCGGACGCCTCTTGCCCGCGCGGGCCGGCGCGCTCCCACGCTCACTGGGAACCGGCCAGTCCGAGCGACTTGACCACGGCACTCCACTTCTCGCGCTCGGAGCGCATGTATTGGTTGATCGCGTCGGTCGACGGCGCGTCGTGCGGGATCAGGCCCAGGCTTGTGATGCGCTGCTGCACCTCCGCGGTGGCCAGGATGCGGCGCAACTCCTGCTGCAGGCGAGCGACGATGTCCGCCGGCGTGCCGGCCGGGGCCAGCAGCACGTGCCAGGACACCGCCTCGAAGTCGGGCGTGCCGGACGCTTCGGCAAAGGTCGGCACTTCCGGCAGGCTGGGCAGGCGCGCCAGCGAAGACACGGCCAGCGCGCGCAGCTTGCCGTCGCGGATCAGCGGCAGGGAAATGCCGGCTTCGGCGAAAGCCATCGACACGTGGCCGGCCATGATGTCGGCGACCGACAATGGGCTGCTCTTGTAGGGCACATGGGTGATGTCGAGCTTGAACTTCTGCTTCATGAACTCGACCGCCATGTGCTGCGCCGCGCCGGTGCCGGGTGTGCTGTAGCTCATCTTGCCGACGTTGTCGCGCGTGTGGCGGATCAGCTCCTGCACGTTGCGCGGCCCCAGGTTCGGGCTGACCACCAGGATGAAGGGCGACTTGACGTACAGCGAGATCGGCACGAAATCGCGTTCCACATCGAAGGGCATCTGCTTGTAGAGCGTCGGGTTGATCGCCATCGCCGGCGCGGTCGCGATGCTCAGCGTGTAGCCGTCGGGCGCCGCCTTGGCCAGGTGGGTGACGCCCAGCATCAGCGCTGCTCCCGGCCGGTTGTC
>JBJXGS010000142.1:0-7630 GCA_046160545.1 Burkholderiales bacterium | reverse complement strand
TCCCTCGGCCTCGGGACCGACCAGGAACAGGCGGCGCACCGCCAGGTAGGCGGTGAAGAGGAAGCTCAACACCGCGATGATGATGCCCGCGAACGAGAACAACTGCAGCGGCACCACCGAAAACGCTGTCATGAGGTCAAAATTGAGGCGGATCAGCGCGTACAACGAATACTTGGACTCGCCTGCAGTGCGCTCGGCGTGGTCAACTTCGATCTCGACCGGGTTTTGCGCGAACGTGTAGGCGAGCGCCGGGATGAAGGTGTTGATCTCGCGACATGAATTGATCGCATTGACGATGGCGCGCGAATAGGCGCGCAGCATGCAGCCCTGGTCGGTCATGCGGATTCTGGTGATGCGCTCGCGCAGTCCGTTCATGGCGCGCGATGCCGTACGACGGAAAAGGCTGTCCTGGCGCAGGCGACGGATCGTGCCTACATAGTCGTGACCCTCGCGCATCTTGGCAACCAGCCGGCCGATCTCTTCGGGCGGATTCTGCAGGTCGGCGTCGAGTGTGACGACGATCTCGCCACGCGTGGCCTCGAAGCCCGCCATGATCGCCAGGTGCTGGCCGAAATTGCCGTTGAAGAGCACCACCCGCGTCACCTCGGGGCGCGCCTCGAACTGCGCGCGCAACAGCGCCGCGGAGCGGTCGGTCGAGCCGTCGTTGACAAAGACGATCTCATACGGCTCGGCCAGCGCGTCGAGTGCCGGGTAGAGGCGCGCGAAGAGAGCGGCGAGCCCGGCTTCCTCGTTGTAGACCGGTATGACGATCGAGATCATGGAGTCGCAGGCACTTTCAAACTCGCGATCGCGTCACGCACCGTTTCGCAGACACGCTCCACATCGGCCTCGACCATCGCCGAAAACAGGGGCAGGGTGACGATGGATGCGCCGATGCGCTCGGCGTGCGGAAACATGCCGGGCCCGTAGCCCAGTTCACGATACAGGCGAAACAGGTGCATTGCGGGGTAGTGCACCCCGGTGCCGATGCCACGCTCGTGCATCGCACCCATGAATGCGGACCGCGACACACCCTTGGGCAGCACGATCTGGAACATATGCCAGTTGCAGTTTTCCCAGTCCATCACCGGCAGGTCGCAGCCCAGTTCAATGTCGAAGGCGTCGAAATAGCAGCGTGCCAAATGGCGGCGCCGGGTAGTGAATTCGTCCAGGCGCCGCAACTGGCCGCGCCCGACGGCCGCCGCGACATCGGTCAGGTTGAACTTGCCGCCGGGCAGGTCGACTTCCATGCCGTCAAAGCCGCTGCGTGCCACGCCCTGCAGGCGCCAGCGCTCGGCCAGCGCCGGATCGACATCCGCCGGCAATACCAGTGCGCCGCCCTCGATGGAGGTGATGTTCTTGTTGGCGTGGAAACTGAACGAGACAAAATCTCCAAGTGCGCCGATCGGGCGGCCGTTCCAAGCTGCGCCGAAGGACTGCGCCGCATCCTCGATCACGCGCAGGTTGTTGCCCTCGGCAAGCGCATACAGACGGTCGCGGTCGACCGGCAGTCCGGCCAGGTCGACCGGCAGGATGGCCCGCGTGCGCGGTGTGATGGCACTAGCGCAGCCGTTGAGATCGATGTTGCGCGTCGCCGGGTCGACGTCGACAAACACCGGCGTAGCGCCGACGGCGAGGATCACGTTGGCGGTCGCGACCCAGGAAAGCGGGGTGGTGATGACCTCGTCACCCGGGCCAATGCCGGCCAGGCGCAACGCCACTTCCATGGTCGAGGTGCCGCTGGAAAAAACCCGTACCGGGCGGCCCTGGCAATGCGCCGAGAGCTCGGACTCGAAGGCCTTTACCTGCGGACCTGAAGTGATCCAGCCGGAGCGCAGCACTGCGCAGACCTGGGCGATGGTCTCCTCGTCGATCGATGGACGAGCAAAGGGCAGAAAGGGCTGGCTCATGAGCGCGCCACCAGCACCACGCCGACGATGATCAGGCCGATCCCGGCGAGTTTCTGCGCTCCCAGGTCCTCGCCAAACATCCACCAGGCGGCCAATGCATTGATCACGTAACCAAGCGAGAGCAGCGGATAGGCCACGCTCACCGGGACCCTTGACAGGCCGAGTATCCAAACCACCAGGCTGGCCACATAGCAGGCAAGCCCGGCGACGATGTAGGGCTGGGTGGCGATCTTGAAGCCCACCGGAATGACATTGGCCGCGGCGAATTCGAAGTGCCCGACCGCGTTGGTGCCGGCCTTGAGGCAGAGTTGCGCGATGGCGTTGAACAGCACCCCGCAAAGGAGCAGCGCGAACGTAACGAGGGTCATCGGGGCGGGGCCGGCTTCTTTATCACCAGCCGGCGCGTGTCGCGGGCGATTATTTCATAGGGCAGGCCCAACTGGTCCAGCTTGGATTGGGTTCCTGGATGAAGGATCGCGAAGGCTTCCGGCGCGGCGCGCCAACGCCGCGCGAATTCCGGGTAGTCGGCAGCCCACTTGTGCGGTTCCCGGTCGATGCCGAAACCCATCTCGTCACGGTACTGGACCAGGGTCACGGTGCGCTTGAGGTAAAACGGTAGGGTCTGTTCGTACATCTCGAGGCTGAAAAACGGTACATCTGCACGTACCTCGGGCGCGATGCGGCTGGCCAGGTGATACGCCGAACTCGCCGGCGACAGGCTGTCGTGCCCAGCCAGCCCGATGACCGCGGCGAGCAGGGCGGCGCCCCCTTTGCAAACGATGGCCATGAGGATGCGACCGCGCCACGCAAGCAGGGTCGCAAGTGTGGCCCCGCTGGTGAATACCGCCGTGGCAGCCAGGAGCCAGGGCGCGTAGGCCGCGTAGAGGTGTGCCGGCACTTCCTGGCTCGCCATGGCTGTGACCCGGGGCGCGGCCAGTGTCGCGGCAACCCCGGCGACGATCCAGGGAGCACATAAAAGGGCCAGGGTGCCGCCGCGCAGGCGAGTGGCGAAATCCGCGATCAGGAGCGCCAAGGCCGGGAACATCGGCAGGATGTAGGAAGGCAGCTTCGAGCTGGAGGCGGAAAAGAAAGCGAAGATGAACGCGCACCAGAGGATAAGGAAGAGCCGCGGCTTAAAGCCGTCAGCTTCGCGCTGACGCACCGCGCGCCACGCTGCGCCGAACAGCAGGAGCGTCCACGGCGCGATGCCGCCCAGGAGCAGGGGGATGAAGTACCAGGCGGGCGCTTCGCGTCTATGCACCTTGGTGAGGAAGCGCTCGAAATGCTCGTGGATGAAGAAGAAATGAAAGAACTCCGGGTTGCGCAGGGTCACCAGCACGAACCATGGCGCACAGATGGCCAGAAAGAGCGCTACGCCTGCCAGCCAGTGCATGCGCCGCCAGGGTGAGAGGTCGCGCGTCGCCAGGCTGTAGAGAACCAGTGTCGCCAGCGGCAGGACCGCGCCGATCAGTCCCTTGGACATGACGGCCAGCGCCAGCGCGGCCCAGGCTGCGAGCATCCAGCGCCGCTCTGCCGGCGCCCCACGCGCTTCCAGCTGCGCGAGGATGAAAGCGAAGATTCCAGCGCAGGAGAAGAAGGTCACTCCCATATCGAGCGTATTGACCTGGCCGATCAGGGCGTAGAGCAGGGCACCTGCGGTGACGCTGCCGGCGGCGATGCCGGTGGCGCGCCCCCACAGCCGCGCGCCGACCCAGGCGGTCATGAGCACTCCGAAAAAACCGGTCAGCGCTGACCAGAGTCGCGCGGTCCACTCGTGCTCGCCGAAGGCAGTGAAGGCCGTCGCGGTAGCCCAGTACTGCAGGGCGGGCTTGTAGAAGTACTTGAAGTCGTTCAGGCGCGGCGTCACCCAGTCGCCGCTGGCGACCATTTCGCGCGCCACCTCGGCGTAGCGCCCTTCATCCGGTCGTACCAGTTTGCGGTAGTCGAGCGCGCTGAACCAGATGGTCGCCAGGACCGCGATCAGCAGCCACAGGCGCGCCCGGGACGGCGGCCGGGGCGGGTTCATCGCAACAGCAGTGCGGCGGCGACCGCGCGCCCTTCACCGGCCAGGATGTTGTAGGTGCGGCAGGCAGCGGCGCTGTCCATGACCTCCAGCCCGATCTGCGCTTCGATCAACGAGCGCGTCATTGCAGGCTTGGGGAAGCGCAGGGTCGATCCGGTGCCCAGGAGCACGATGCCGGCACCCAGGCCCGCCAGCGCCGCGAAGTGCTCGGGTGTCAGTTCGTCGAAGTCCTGCGGCGGCCAGTCGGTGATGATGCGGTCCTTTAGCACGACGATTGTTCCCGTATGGCTCATGCGGTTGACCTGCACGCGGCCGGGCTCGAAGGCAGTGATCAGGTTCTCACCGCCGGGCTTGTCGAAATGGAGTTTCACGTGCAATCCGCCGGCCAGCCGGAATTCGGCGTCGCCGCGCGACCAGAATGGGTGGTTGGTTGCCTCATGTTGCGGTGCAACCTAACGTAGAATTATAGCTTTTGCGTCTGTCGCGTCTCTCATCCGGGGGATCAGGCGGCCGATGCACGGGAGAATCGCCAATGAGAGAGTTCTCGCGCATCAAGCGCCTGCCTCCCTACGTCTTCAACATTACCGCTGAGCTCAAGATGGCCGCGCGCCGGCGCGGCGAGGACATCATCGACCTGTCGATGGGCAACCCTGACGGTGCCACTCCGCAGCACATCGTCGACAAGCTCGTCGAGGCCTCGCAGCGTCCGGACACGCACGGCTACTCGGTCTCCAAGGGCATTCCGCGGCTGCGCCGCGCGATTGTCAATTGGTACGGCGCGCGCTACGGCGTCGAACTCGATGCCGATGCAGAGGCCATTGTCACCATCGGTTCCAAGGAAGGCCTGGCACATCTGATGCTTGCTACGCTCGACCGTGGTGACACCGTTCTGGTGCCCAATCCCAGTTATCCGATCCACATCTACGGCGCGGTCATCGCCGGCGCCGACATCCGCAGCGTGCGCATGACCCCGGACGTGGATTTCTTCGAGGAACTGACCCGCGCCATCCGCGAATGCACGCCCAAGCCCAAGATGATGATCCTGGGCTTTCCGTCCAACCCGACCGCGCAATGCGTCGACTTGGGATTTTTCGAGCGTGTGATCGAACTGGCCAAACAGCATGACATCCTGGTGGTGCATGACCTGGCTTACGCCGACATCACCTTCGACGGCTACCAGGCGCCCTCGATCATGCAGGTGCCCGGAGCGCGTGACGTGGCGGTGGAATTCTTCACCATGTCCAAGAGCTACAACATGGCGGGATGGCGCATCGGCTTCATGGTCGGCAACCGTGACCTGGTCGCGGCGCTGGCGCGCATCAAGAGTTACCATGACTACGGCAGCTTCACGCCGGTGCAGGTGGCATGCATCGCCGCCCTGGAGGGCCCGCAGGAGTGCGTGGCCGAGATCGTGGCCCAGTACCAGAGCCGTCGCGACGTCATGGTCAAGGGCCTGCACGAGATGGGCTGGCTGGTCGACAAGCCGCGCGCCTCGATGTACATCTGGGCCAGGATCCCGCCGGCTTACGCTGCGCTCAAATCGCTCGAGTTTACGAAGAAGCTGCTCAACGAAGCCAAGATCGCGGTGTCGCCCGGCATCGGCTTCGGCGACTACGGCGATGACTATGTGCGCATAGCGTTGATCGAGAACGAGCAGCGCTGCCGGCAGGCCCTGCGCGGCATCCGCGAAATGTTCCGCAAGGACGGCGTGCTGCCGCGCGCGGCAGCCTGAGGAAGAGACTGTATTCGATGAAACCCATCCATGTCGGCCTGCTCGGCATCGGCACCGTCGGGTCCGGTACTTTCAGCGTACTCGAGCGCAATCGCGAGGAGATCTCGCGGCGTGCTGGTCGCGACATTGTCATTTCCATGGTCGCCGACCTCGACACGGAGCGCGCCGCGCGCATCGTCAAGGGGCGCGCCACGGTCACGCGCGACGCCGCCGAAGTACTGGCCGATCCTGACATCGAGATCGTCGTTGAGCTGATCGGCGGCACCGGGGTCGCGCGCGACCTGGTCCTGCGCGCGATTTCCGCCGGCAAGCATGTGGTGACCGCCAACAAGGCGCTCCTGGCCAAGCACGGCAACGAGATTTTCGCCGCCGCTGCCAAGGCGGGCGTCATGGTCGCCTTCGAGGCTGCGGTCGCCGGCGGCGTGCCCATCATCAAGGCCTTGCGCGAGGGGCTGACGGCCAACCGCATCGAGTGGATCGCCGGCATCATCAACGGTACCTCGAATTTCATCCTCTCCGAGATGCGCGACCGCGGGCTGGCCTTCGACGACGTGCTGCGCGAGGCGCAGCGCCTGGGTTATGCCGAAGCCGATCCGACCTTCGACATCGAGGGCATCGACGCTGCGCACAAGCTCACCATCATGAGCGCGATCGCCTTTGGCATTCCGATGCAATTCGAGCGCGCGTATGTCGAAGGCATCACACAGCTCACGCGTGAGGATATCGGTTATGCCGAGGCACTCGGCTACCGCATCAAGCTGCTCGGCATCACGCGGCGCGCCGTGGGTGGCTTCGAGTTGCGTGTGCACCCGACCCTGATCCCGGCGCGGCGCCTGATCGCCAATGTCGAGGGTGTCATGAATGCAGTCCTGGTCAAGGGCGACGCGGTCGGTCCGACGCTCTACTATGGCGCCGGCGCCGGGGCGGAACCGACCGCCTCCGCGGTGGTGGCCGACCTGGTCGACATCACGCGCATGGCGACCGCCGACCCGGAACACCGCGTGCCCTACCTGGCATTCCAGCCTGATCGCATGAGCAGCACGCCGATCCTGCCGATCTCCGAGGTCGTGACCAGCTACTACCTGCGCCTGCGTGTCAAGGACCAGCCCGGCGTACTCGCCGACATCACGCGCATCCTGGCCGACGGCCGCATCTCGATCGACGCGATGATGCAAAAAGAACCGGCCGAGGGTGAAGACCAGGTCGACATCATCATGCTCACCCACAAGGCGGTGGAAAAGAGCGTCGATGCGGCCCTGGTGCGCATCGAGGCCCTGCCGGTGGTGCTGGGGCGCGTGACGCGCATCCGACTCGAGGAACTGCTGTAGTGCTTGCAGCGCGGCTGTCGCTCCTGGCTGCATCCATGCTGCTCGGCGCCTGCCAGGGCACGCAGTTCATGACCGCTGCCGGCGGCACCCAGGTGCAGGCGCGCGAAGTGGTGCGACTGGTGAACGGCGAGTCAGCCAATGCGGCGCAGGTGCCGTACCGGGCTGGCGACATCCTGCCGGCCGTGGAGCGCATCCAGGCGCGCATGGCCAAATTGCGCCCAGCCTTCGAGTCTGGTGTCATCGGATTGACTGGCGACGGCTGGGTCGTGTTTCGCGACACAGGCGCACGCGATGACGATCTCGACCGTCTCGTGGCGCGCGAAAACCTCGATCGCACCATCCTCTATAACGCGTCCGCCCTCGAGGTCGGGCACGGCAGCAACGACTGGTTCGGCGACTGGATGCCTTATCAGCACGCCACATTCGGTGCTGCGTGGGCCGCCGGCGCGCCGGCAGGCTGGTGGGTGCGCGACGGGAGCGGCGCCTGGGTAAGGAAGTCGACCCCGGCAACGCAGCACCGATGAGATACGTTTCAACCCGCGGCGGCATGCCGCCGGCGCGTTTTTGCGACATTCTTCTCGAAGGCCTGGGGCCGGATGGCGGGCTCACCGTGCCCGAGTCGGGTTATCCACGCCTC
>JBJXGS010000141.1:0-5344 GCA_046160545.1 Burkholderiales bacterium | reverse complement strand
GATCAGGAGCATCCATGCAGAGTCTGAAGCCCTTCCCCGTCAACGCCTGGTACGCCGCCGCCTGGGATTACGAAGTCGGCAAGGGCAAGATCCTGGCACGCACGGTTTGCAATAAAAAGCTGGCTCTGTGGCGCACGGCAGACGGCACGCTCGCCGTGGTAGAGGACGCCTGCTGGCACCGTCTGGCGCCGCTTTCCATGGGCAAGCTCGACGACGACAATATCGTTTGCCCCTACCATGGCCTGGCGTTCGATTCCAACGGCCGCTGTACGCGCATACCCTCGCAGGACCGTATCAGTCCGTCGGCGCGCGTGCGCGCCTACCCTGCACTCGACAGGAATCGCCTGTTGTGGGTGTGGCCCGGAGACCCGGCACTGGCCGATCCGGCGTTGCTTCCCGACATGCACTGGAACGCCGATCCGGATTGGGCAGGCGATGGCCAGACGCTGTTCGCCCGCTGCGACTATCGGCTGTTCATCGATAACCTGCTCGACCTCACGCACGAGGCGTTCGTCCACGCGAGCAGCATCGGACACAGCGCGATCGTCACGGCGCTGCCCGAGACCGACAGCGACGAGAGGACAGTGACGGTAAAGCGCTGGATGCTGGACATTGACGCCCCGCCGTTCTGGCGCACCCAGCTGGGCAAGCCCGGCAACGTCGACCGCTGGCAGATCATCCGCTTCGAGGCGCCTTGCACCATCGTGCTCGACGTAGGCGTCGCGCTGGCGGGCACCGGGGCCACCCAGGGCGACCGCAGCCAGGGCGTCACGGTCCGCGTACTCAATACGATCACGCCCGAAACCGACGCGAGCTGCATGTACTTCTGGTCGCTGGTGCGCAATTACCGCCTGCAGGACCAGTCGCTGACCACGCAACAGCGCGCAGCGAACGCCGCGATCTTCCAGGAGGACCTGGCGATACTGGAGGCGCAACAGCTGGCGATCTCGGCCCTGCCGGAACGCGCCCTGCACAACCTCAACATCGACGCGGGCTCGGTGCGCGCCCGCCACATCATCCGGCGTATGGTCGAGAGCGAATCGGCCAGAGCGCCCGACACCAAGACCGTCGCCGTGTGACCCTGCCCCCGTGTGACCTGACCCTGTTGACCCTTGACTGACCCCGACCCGGAAATTTCTACTTCAGCCCGGTACTGAAACGGGTACAGGGTCAGTGGCGGCCCTTGAAGCGTCGGGCTGCGCAGTCGCCTTTGGCGGGAAAAGTCTACCCAAGCACTCCGAAAGCGCCATTCCGCCGCGAAAACCGCTGTGCGCCATTCGCCTTGGCCGCACCGGCGAGCGCGCGTGAATGTCCGCCCGGCCTGGCGCCACGGCGCGCCGGATGCGGCTTCTTCCTCTCTTCCGTGAGTTTTGGCTCAAGACCGGAGATCGCGTCGATCCGCGCGCGTTGACCTGTGAAGCGCTCGATGGAACGCAGCAAGCCGCGTTCCCCCGGATTGATAAGCGTGACCGCGAAGCCAGTGCGGCCAGCGCGACCGGTGCGACCGATGCGGTGCACATAGTCTTCGGCCTGGCGCGGCGCGTCAAAATTGATCACATGGCTGATGCCGGCCACGTCAATGCCGCGCGCGGCCACATCGGTGGCGACCAGCACGCGGGTGCGGCCGTCGCGCAGCCCCTTGAGCGTGCGATTGCGTTGTCCCTGGTTCATGTCGCCATGCAGCGCCTGCGCCGAGAAACCCTGCTCGCGCAAGAGGCCGGAGAGATCGTCGGCGCTGCGTTTGGTCGCGGTGAACACCAGTGCTTGCTGGATGTCGGTGTCGCGCAGCAGTGCGTCGAGCAGCTTGTTCTTGTGCGTCATGTTGTCGGAGAACAAGAAGCGCTCTTCGATGTGGGCGCGGCGCTCCGCGGTGGCGGCGATCTGGATGCGCCTGGGCTCGCGCGTGATCTTTTCCGCCATCGCGCCGACCACGCCGTCGAGCGTGGCCGAGAAGAGCAAGGTCTGGCGCGAGACCGGCGTCTTGGCGATGATGGCCTCGATGTCGTCGATGAAACCCATGTCGAGCATGCGATCGGCTTCGTCAAGGATCAGTACTTCAAGTCGGCGAAAATCGATGCGGCCGCGCTCCATGTGATCCATCAGTCGGCCCGGCGTCGCGACCACCACGTCAACCGGACCTTGGAGCGCTTTCAACTGCACCGGATACGGCATTCCGCCAACCAGGCAGGCGACTCGCAAGCGCTTCAATTTGTGGCCATAACCGAATGAGGCCTTGTCGACTTGCAACGCGAGTTCGCGCGTCGGCGTGAGCACCAGGATGCGCGGGCCGTTGCCCTTGACCGGCGACTCGACGGTCAGGCGGTTCAGACTCGGCAACATGAAGGCGGCGGTCTTGCCGCTGCCGGTGTGGGAGGAGACCAGCAGGTCGCCGCCGGCAAGCGCTGCCGGAATCGCCTGGCGCTGGACCGGCGTCGGCTCGGTGTAACCGGAGCTTTTCAGTGAATTGAGAATCACCGGATGCAAACCGAGAGCATCAAAACCGCTATCCGTATTCAACATGCTCAAACCCTTTCGCAGCCATGCCATTTGGTGGGCATGACCAAACCACACCCTGCGTACCGGGGCGCGTGAAACAAAGCCGCTAACTGAGCTTTACGCCCGCGAGGCGGAGCGCAGCGATGACGCGGCGGACATCGGACTTCGGCACCAAACCTGTAGCCGAAATGCCGGTCCGCATGAATGCGCGCGGGAGCTTAACGAAGAGGGTCGGAGACGAAAGGGACTTGGCAGCTCGTCCCTGGAGGTGATCGAAAAAAAGACGTTCAAGTCCTTGAATCACCTTGCAATAATGCGCGTTTGTTGCGACGCACAATCACGACTTTACGCGAATTTCGGCGGGAAAGCGAGGCCTTTTTTTGTGCATCCGCAAACATACAGCAGCTTGCCGACGAGGCAGATTCATTGCGCACCCGGGTGCCTTGCACGGGCGCACAAACTGCCTGCGCTCAGCCGTCCGGCGTGGCCCCTGAAGCAAGCACGATCGGGCGCCAGGCCTCGGCGTCGCTGCGCACGAAGCGCTGCATGTCGTCCAAAAAGCGGCTGCCGGCCGTGGACGCCGCGCCGCGGTAGCGTTCCTGCAGGTTGGGCAGCGCCATCGCCTCCCGCAACGCCGCTGCCAGGCGTTCGAGCGCCGGGCGCGGCGTGCCAGCGGGGGCGGCCAGACCGGCCCATCCTTCCACCACACCGTCCTTCACGCCTTGCTCGACAAAGGTCGCCAACTCCGGCAGGGCCGCACTGCGCGAGGCACTGGTAACCCCCAGGCCCTTGAGGGCTCCGGTCTTGAGATGCGGCACGGCCGCGGCCAGGCCGTCCAGCACGAGGGGCACCTGGCCGCCGATCACATCGACCACCGCCTGAGCGCCGCCCCGATAGGGCACGTGTGTGATCTGGATGCCTTCTGACTGGGCCAGTCGCAGCATCACCAGATGGGGGATCGAGCCGACCCCCGAAGTTGCATAGGCCGTGCCGGGGTTGCGCCGGGCATGCGCGATGAACTCGGCCACGCTGCCGTAGGGCGCGTTCCGGTTGGCCATAAGGGCATAGGGCGTGCGCAGGATGTCGCCGATATGGGCAAAGCTCTTGTCCGGGTCCCAGTCGATGCGGCCCCGGTACAAAGTGCTGCCCACGGAGAACGCGCTGATCACGGTGACCAGCAAGGTGTAGCCGTCGGGCGGCGCCTTGGCGACCAGACCGGTGCCGAGGGTCGAGCCGGCCCCGGGCCGGTTCTCCACGACCATCGTCTGGTTGACTCGCGACCGCATCTCGTCGGCGATCAGGCGTGCGATCACGTCGGTCGATCCACCGGGCGCAAACGGCACGATGATGCGGATCGGCCTTTCCGTCGGCCATGCGGACGACTGGGCATGCGCGCTGGGGACCGCGAGGGCAGCCCCCGCAAGCAGGAGCTGACGGCGGCGAAGTTCGAGGGTCATGGTCGTTCCTTGGAAAAGCCGGCATGGACGTCCTGCCGGGGGTGTAATCGGGGCCTGCGAAGAAGTCGCTTCAAGCGACCATGGCGGTGCGCATGATAGCGAACCTTTCGCACGGCGGACGCGAATAGCAATCCTTCTCTTGCCGATGGAGGGCACAGGCCTTGGTGTCGAGGTTGAGCCAAGCGCAGCGCACGCGGGTCAAGGCGGCACGGTTGCTGCAGGCGAACAAGCCGGTAACGCAAGTCGCGCAGGTAATTCTCGAGAGTGATGTTCCCCGCTGGCTGCGACGCCCCCCCGAGGACGAGATGGCGGCGCTGCAGCCAAGCGACGACGACCAAGCCAGGGTCACGGCCCTAACTTGATCGCGCGAGGCGGTATATTGGCGCCGGCGCCTTCCGACAACGAATGCAAGGATCCGCAATGCTCCACCGCCTGTTCACCACCCTGGTCACCAGCCTGCCGCTCGTCGCGGCACTTCCCGCGGCCGCACAGACCTTCCCGATCCCCGGCAAGCTGATTCGCATCGTCGTGCCATTTCCGGCCGGCGGCCAGACCGACATCCAGGCGCGTTTCCTTGCCACGCGCATGCAGAACGCGCTCGGCGTTTCGGTGGTGGTGGAGAACCGCTCCGGCGCCTCGACCATCATCGGCACCCAGGAGGTGGTGCGCGCCGCCCCCGACGGCCACACCATCCTCTACACCATCGCCCTCACCGGCTCGCAGAACCCGCACCTGTTCTCCAAGCTGCCCTATGACCCGTTGAAGGACCTGACACCGGTGATGTACGCGGCGCGCTCCGGTACCGTGCTGGTGGTGCCGGCGAATTCGCCGTTCAAGACCGTCAAGGAACTGGTCGATTACGCCAAGGCCAATCCGGGCAAGATCAACTACGGCTCGTTCTCGCTGGGCTCGACCTCGCACCTCAATGGCGAGCTGCTCAAGATCAACGCGGGCATCGACATCGTCCATGTGCCGTTCCGCGGCTCGGCCGACGCCATCGTCGCCCTCCTGGGCGGGCAGGTGCAGATGCTGTTCGACGGCCCGACCACGGCGCTCGCCAACGCGGCCGGCGGCAAGGTGCGCATGCTGGGGGTGGCGAACACGCCGGCGTTCGGACCGCTCAAAGGTGTGCCGACGATGGCCGAGGCCGGCGTGCCGGGGCTCGACATTTCCGGCGGCATGCAATTCTTCGGGCCTGCCAACATGCCGCGCGAGGTGCTGACGCGGGTCAACGCCGCGCTTGCCGCCGCGCTCAGGACCCCGGAGGCGGAGAAGCTCTACATCGACGGCGGCACTGAGATCGTGGCCTCCTCGCCGGAAGAGCACAACCGCATCTTCCGCGAACAGTACGAGCGCTGGGGCGCGTTGATTCGCAAGCTGGGCATCAAGCT
>JBJXGS010000140.1:0-2842 GCA_046160545.1 Burkholderiales bacterium | reverse complement strand
AGGCCGTCGTGGGCGGCTTGCTGCCGTAGTCGATGAACACGCGCGCCCCTGTGGCCTAGTCCGGCTTCACGCCAGCGGCGCGCAGCAGGCTGCCGTAGGACTGCACCTGCTCCTGGATGAAGGCGGCGAACTGCTCCGGCGTGGAAGGGTTGGGCATGAAGGCCTGCTTCTGCAGCGCTTCGATCACCTCGGGCCTGCGCAGCGCGGCGCCGAACTCGCGGTTGACGCGATCCACGATGTCGCGCGGCAGCTTCGCCGGTCCGACGAGGCCCATCCAGTTGGAGATGGTGTACTGCGGCACGCCGGCCTCGTGGATGGTGGGCACCTCGGGCAGCAGCGGCGAGCGGCGGTTGAGCGTGGTCGCCAGCGCGCGCAGCTTGCCATCCCTCACGTGCGAAATCGCGACTGCCGGCGGATCCATCAGCGCCTGGACGCGGTTGGCGAGCAGGTCGGGCATGACCAGCGGCGCGCTCTTGTACGGCACGTGCAGCATGTCCAGGCCCAGCAGGGAGTTCAACTGCGCCCAGGCCACGATGCCGCTGGGGTTCCCGGTGCCATAGGCGACCTTGCCGGGGTTCGCCTTCACGTGGGCGACGAACTCCTGGAAGTTCGTCGCCGGCAGGCTCGCATTGATGAAGAGGAAAACCGTATAGCGGCCGATATCGGTGATCGGGGTGAAGTCCTTCACGACGTCGTAGGGCGGGTTCTTGCGCAATGCCGGCACCGCGGCGAGCGGGCCGCCGCTGCCCACGCCCAGCGTGTAGCCGTCGGGGGCCGAGCGCGCCACTTCGGTGGCCGAGATGGCGCCGTCGGCCCCTGGCTTGGGATCGATCACCACCTGCTGGCCGAGGGTGGCGGAAACCGCCGGCGCCAGCACTCGCATGACCGCGTCGGTCGCGGAGCCGGCGCCGAAGGGAATGATGATCCGGAGCGGCTTCGAGGGATAGGCCTGCGCCAGCACGGCGCCGGAGAACAGGGTGGCAAGCAGGGCGAGGAAGGGCATTTTCATGAGTAGACCTTTCTGGCTGAGTCGGGGCTGACTTTTCGGTTGGCGACATCGGCGGCAACCGTGTCGCGGGAGCGCTGCTTCGGGTCACCGTAGCCCGCGCCACCCGCGGTTTCCAGCACCACGCGGTCGCCGCGCGACACGGTGGTGACGCATTTGGATATTTTCTCGACGCGGCCGTCGGCGCGATAGATGGTCGCCTTCGACATCGCGCCGTCTCCGCCGCCTGCGGAACCTCGTGCGGCGGTGAAGTGGCGCTCGCCGCGGAAGGTGAAGCGGATGTCGTCGGCGAGGAACTCGTACTCGCGCACCACGCCCAGACCGCCGCGCTGGCGCCCGGCGCCGCCGGAATCGGGCCGCAGCGCAAAGCGCCGGATGCGGATCGGCGCGTCCAGGCACAGCGCCTCGATCGGCTGGTTCATGCTGTTGGAGCCGTCGGTCTGCAGGCAGTCGACGCCGTCGGCAACGCTGCTCGCCCCGGTGCCGCCGCAGACCAGTTCGCTCAGGATGAAATGGCTTCCGTCCGCGCGCCGCCCGCCGAAGGCCAGCATCACCGACAGGCCGGCGGAAGCGGCAGGCACCCGGTCGGGCACCGCTTCGGCGAAGGCGCTCACCATGGCGCCGCAAATGCGCTTGATGGTCGCGGTGCGTGCATTCACGGCCGCCGGCGCCTTTGGATTGACCAGGGATCCTTCGGGCAGGTGCAGCGTCACCGGGCGGAAGCAGCCGCCGTTGGTTGGGATCTGCGCGTCGGTCAGGGCGCGCACCGCGTAGTAGGCCGCGGCATAGGCGCCGGAGGGAACGCAATTGAGCGGCCCGCGCAATTGCGGGTCGGTGCCGGTGAAGTCGAAATGGATGCTGCCGTCCTTCACCGTCGCCGCAACCTCGATGCGCACGCGGCGCTCGAGGTCCACGCCGTCGTTGTCGAGGAAATCCACGTAGCGGTAAGTGCCCTCGGGCAGCCGGCGCAGCGCCGCGCGGGTCATGGCCTCGGAGCGGTCCAGCAGCAGCTCGAAAATGCGAGTGATCAGCGCCGCGCCGTGCGCCGCGCACAGCTCTCCCAGGCGGCGCGCACCGACCATGCAGGCCGAGAGCTGCGCGTTGAGATCGCCCATGAACGTGTCCGAGAGCCGGATGTTGTAGCGCAGCATCTGCTCCAGGGTTTCGTTGACCTTGCCCGCCTCGATGTACTTCAGCGGCGGGATACGCAGGCCTTCCTGGTAGATCTCGGTCGCGTTGGTCGGGATCGAGCCCGGCGCCATGCCGCCCACGTCCTGGTGGTGCACCGTGGCGACGCTGAATGCGACGACGTGCTGATTGGAGTACACGGGAATGAACAAGGTGATGTCGGGCAGGTGGGTGCCGCCGCAGTAGGGGTCGTTCAGGATGTAGACGTCGCCCTCCGCCATCCTGGCGACCGGGTATTTCGCGATCACCGCGTGCAGCGCCGGGATCATGGTCGCGAGGTGGATCGGGATTGCGGTGGCCTGCGCGATAGTCTGGCCGTCAGCGGTGAACAGCGCCGCGGAGCAGTCCATGCCCTCCTTGACAATGGGCGAGAACGCGCTTTGCAGCAGCGTCATCTGCATCTCGTTGGCGATGCCCTCGAGCTTGTTGCGCACGACTTCGAGCGTGATCGGGTCGATAGCCTGCGCCGCGGCATCAATTCTCTTGTTCATGCATCCCTCTTGAGGATCAGCACCTCATTGTCCGCGACGCGGCCGGTCCAGCCCGGCTCGATGAGCGTCGTGGTGTCGCTCTGCTCGATGATCGCCGGCCCGCTCACCGCGTCCCCCGGCGCGAGGCCATCGCGATCGTATACCTGCGCGGCGACGT
>JBJXGS010000139.1:0-22796 GCA_046160545.1 Burkholderiales bacterium | reverse complement strand
CTGGCGATCGAAGCCGGCGCCCAGGGAGTGCGCGTCAACGTGGTCGCGCCCTACGGCTACTCGCAGATGACCGCGCCGTGGATGGATGACGACCTCGCGAGGCGCTTCGACCCCGCCCGCGTCGCGCACTTGATAGCCGCGCTGGCAGGACCCGACTGCCGGGTCCACGGCGAGGTGCTGCTGTGCGGCGGCGGGGTCTTGCGGCGCGCGCAGATGGGCGAAAACCGTGGCGTCGCGCTCGATGATGCCAGTCTGGAAGGGTCGTTGGCCGTGCTCAAGGACAACCCACTCGAGTCCTTCGGTGATGCCAACGCCGAGTTCACCGCTGTCCTCTCCGATGCGCTTGCACTGGCGCCGAGAAACTGACCAACCAGAAGACGCAGGTGCTCCCATGAACGTCTATATCGCCGACGCCATTCGCACGCCGCGCGGACGCGGCAACGAAAAAGGCAGCCTCGCGGGCATGCAGCCGGTCGAGTTGCTCGGGCAGACGCTGCGAACACTCGCCACGCGCACCGGCATCGATACGGCGCAGGTGGTCGATGGCGTCTTCGGTTGCGTCAGCCAGACTGCCGCGCAGGGGAGCTGTATCGGCAAGCTTGGACTGATCGCCGCCGGCTGGAACGATTCGGTCTCCGGCCTGACCATCAACCGCTATTGCGCGTCCGGGCTGTCCGCGCTGGCATTCGCTGCCATGCAGGCCGAGGCCAACGATGCGCTTGCGGTCGGTGGCGGGATCGAGATGATGTCGCGCGTGCCGCTGGCCTCGGACCGCGGGCCCCTGACCCATGATGTGCCGTTCCAGTCCGCCACCGGACTGGTGCCGATCGGCATCGCTGCTGATCTAGTGGCCACGCGCTGGGGATTCTCGCGCACGCAATGCGACGACTACGCGGTGGTGTCGCAGGAACGGGCAGGCGCTGCACGCGCCGACGGCCGCTTCGCTTCGGTCGTGCCGTTGACAGGTGCAGATGGTGCGGCGCTGCTCGCCAGCGACGAGACGCCGCGCGCAGGCACGACGCGCGAGCGTCTCGCCGGTATGGCGCCGGCCTTTGCCGAATGGGGCGCACGCGGCGGGGCGCAGAGCATCGACGCCCTGCTCGCCAAACGCTACGGTGTCGAGGCGATCGATCACGTGCACCACGCGGGCAACTCACCGGCGACTGCTGACGGCGCGGCCGCGATCCTGGTCGGCACACCGGCAGCGCTTGGGCGCGCCGGCCTCCGGCCGCGCGCGCGCATTCTTGCGTGCGCCGATGCCGGTGTCGACCGCACCCTGGCACTGACCGGGTCGGTGGACGCCGCCCATCGCGCGATCGCGCGTGCCGGTCTCACGATTGGCGACATCGACCTCTTCGAGGTCAACGAGTCCTTCGCCGCCCTGATGCTGCACTTCATGCACGAAACCGGCGTGCCGCAAGAGCGCCTCAACGTCAACGGCGGCGCGGTCGCGCTGGGCCATGCGATGGGCGCCACCGGTGCGGTCCTGGTGGGCACGCTGTTGGACGAACTCGAGCGCCGCGATGCGCGCTACGGCTGCGTGTCCATCTGCGGTGCCGCCGGCGTGGCCGCTGCGATGGTGATCGAGCGCACGCCCGACGGACTCCGCAACGGCTCCGGCGCCGCCCCGAGCAAGGCCTGAGCCCTGGCAACCGACCTGCCCGGCAACAGTGCGTCACGCCCAGGCTGGCGGGTGCAATTTTCTCGGCGTGCCCGGTTTCTTGCGGTCGCAAGCATTGCAGGACTCCTACTGCCCTGGGCAGGCGCCGCGCTACCGGCCGGCTGGTCAGGAAAGCTGCCCTGGCTCATTGACCTGGCCGCTCACTGGCAATGGCTGTACGCGGCTATTCTCGCCGCCGCGATCGCGCTCGGTGCAACCGCCACAAGACGCTGGCTCTTTCTGCTGCCGGTACTTGCACTCCCCTGGCTCACTGCGGCGCCAATGCTGCCCAGTACCACTGAGGGCCCGTCGACCATTACGGTGATCTCGGCCAACGTCGAATTCGACAACGTCGATGCTGCGCCACTCCTCAACTGGGTCGGACGCGAATCACCGGACATAGTCGTCCTCCTCGAGGTCAACGAGCGCTACGCGGCGCGTCTTGCGGCTCTAAAAGCCTATCCGCACCGGCGCATCGTCCCGCGCGACGACCCTTTTGGCATCGCCCTCCTGTCCAGGCATCCCGTCACCCACGTGTCAGTGATCGAAGACGCGATCGGAGTGCCGCACATCGAGGCCGAGGTCGACTGGAACGGGCAGCGCATGCGCGTCCTGGCGGTGCACCCGATGCCACCCCTTTCCGCGAATTTCGCAGCCGAACGCGACGCCAAGCTCGCTGCCTGGTCGAAGAACCTGGCCAGCGCCGGCATGCCCGGAATCATCATCGGGGATCTCAACGCGACGCCCTGGTCGTCCGCGTTTCGCGGGGTCGGTGCAGCCGGCCTGAAGCGCACGACAAGCCTGGGTCCGACCTGGCCCTCAGCCCTGCAGGGCTTGATGGGCATCCCCATCGACCACGTGCTGGCGACGCGCGACTGGAGGCGGGTCGCATCGAGCCTGGGGCCGGACCTGGGGGCCGACCACCGGCCGGTCATTGTTCGCCTGCGGCCGGCGCAATAGCCGGCCGCAATTCAAGCCTGGCCGCTAGGGCTTGGCTTCGCCCAGGCGCCTGCTAAGCGAAATCGCGTAAGGCGCCGGCCGGGCCAGCAACACCGGGTCTGCCGAGGGCTTGATGCCGGTCGGCAGTGTCAGCGGATTGAACATCATCTTGTCGCAGGCGCCGCCGGGGCCGGCCTCGACACGGTCGATCACCAGGCGTCCGGCGTTGACCACCTGCCGGTCGTCGGGCCAGGCCTGGGTCGGATCGTTGGTCGGATCACCTGAATTGGCCAGCTGGAACTCGAAGCGGAATGCCACCGGCCCGCGTGCGACCCGTTGGCGCAGCTCGTCGGGCAGGAAGTCATCGGGCAGGGACTTTATCTGCTCGTCGGTCAGCCCCAGCGTGCCTGCCTCCGGAACGAATTGCCAGCGCACGAAGCGTGACTGGCCGCGCGCGTTGGTGACCTCGAACGCATTGGTGCTCCAGTACTGCACGGTGCCGTAGCTGGCCGGGATCGGAGCCTTGGCAAGGTACGCCGCCTGGCGCAGGGTCTCCGGATTCGCGTCGTTAAAGGCCTTGAGCCTGTCGGCGTTCGGCTTGCCGGTCCCGGGTTCGGGCGTACGCACTTGCAGGAAAGGCGCGAACTGCTCGGGCTTGGAGACGAAGAACACCGGCGCGGAGACCATCGACATCTGCCATTGCTGCCCGTTGGGGTGGGTCATGGCCAGCGCCAAGCCACGCACTGCGCGTGCCTTGTCGCTCGCTTTCGCGTTGCCACCGCCGATCGAAAAGCGTGCTGTCACCGGCACACCTGCACCAGCGAGCATGGCCGCGCTGGAGAGTGCAGCGCCGTCGGCGGTACCGGTGAAAGTTCCACTTGCGCACAAGCCTTTTGCGCCCGAACGACGTGCGCCCGGATGCTTGCCGAACAGGCCTTCCAGCGCATCGACCTGCGCCTGCGGCGTGGATTGTGCGTGAGCAATGTCGACGACCATGAACGCGGAAATCAGGGCCGCGGACAAGGCCGATAGCGCGAATATGCCGGTTTTCATTGGCAGGCTCCTTTGGATAAATGGCGAACATCCCGGTCGGCGTGCCCCTTGCCCGCCATTCGACCCTGTCCGCGGCATCTGCCTCGATCTACGTCCGCGTCGTTGCGATGGATGCAGCGGCCTGACGGCGCTAGACTAGCGACCCTGCCGTTTCAGGCTAATGGAGAAGGAGACTGACATGACCACCATCGAAATCGCCAACCGCCTGGTTGAACTGTGCCGCGACGGCAAGGGCGACGAGATTCTGGATACCCTTTATTCCAAGGACGCGGTAAGCGTCGAGGCGATGACCGCACCCGGCATGGAGCGCGAAGCACGCGGTGTAGAGGCAATCCGCGCCAAGGGCGTATGGTGGGTCAACAACCACGATGTGCACGCCTTCGACATCACCGGGCCCTGGCCGCACGACGACCGCTTTATCGTCGGTTTCTCGATCGACGTGACCTTCAAGCCGACCGGCGAGCGCACCAAGATGCAGGAAGCCGGTCTCTATACCGTGGCAGGCGGAAAGATCGTCCGCGAAGAGTTCTTTTACAGCGCTTGAGTCCCCGGGGCGAGACTCAAGAACAATCGTCCCACAACCAGAACACTCATTGGAGATTTCATGCGTCCCAATCGCATCAAGCAACTCTGGAAAGAAGGCAAGCCCGTCATCCTGGGCTGGCTGTCGATCTCGCACACCTTTACCGCCGAAGTCATGGCGCGCCAGGGATTCGATGCCCTGTGCGTCGACCTGCAGCACGGCACCAACAACATGACCGACCTGATCCCCATGCTGCAGGCGATCTCGCAGACCGACACGGTCCCGGTGGTGCGCGTGCCCTGGAACGATGCAGCCACGATCATGAAGGCGCTTGACTACGGCGCCTACGCAGTCATCGTGCCGATGGTGAGCACCGCGGAGGAAGCGGCGCGCGCGGTTGCGGCCTGTCGCTACCCGCCCGTCGGCATGCGTTCCTCGGGTCCGATCCGCGGCCTGCAGTACGGTGGCGCCGATTACCTGGCGAAGGCCGACGACGAGATGGTCGTCATCGCCATGGTCGAGACCAAGGAAGGGCTCGAAAACCTGGACGCGATCTGCGCCACCCCGGGGCTGGACGCCATCTACATCGGTCCGTCCGACCTGTCGTTCGCGCTCGGGCTGTCGCCAAAGATGGACAACACCGACCCGCTGCACCTGGAGACCTGCAACCGCATTCGCGATGCTGCGCACAAGCACGGCAAGAAGGCCTGCATGCACACCATGAGCGCGGGCTTTGCAGCCGATGCATTGAAGCGCGGCTTCGATCTGGTGATGCTGACCTCCGACATCAATTCGATGGTGAGCGGGGTGCGCAAGCAGCTGGACGACCTCAAGGCCGCGCGCGGCGCATGAAGCTCGCCGACCGCACCATCGCGATCACGGGCGCGGCCAGCGGCATCGGCCGTGCGCTGGCGCTGCGCTTTGCAGCGGAGGGACCCAAAGGGCTGGTACTGGCCGACCTGCCGCGCCACTCGGCCACCCTCGACGCCCTGGCGCGCGACATTTCGGCCGGGGTCGGCGTCGCCTCGGCAGCGCCTGCCATCGCCGTGCCGGCCGACATCGGCGATGAAGCCGGCGTCAAGGCTGTGGTCACCGCGGCGCAGGCGCGTTTCGGGCACATCGACGTCTTCTGCTCCAACGCCGGCATCATCCGCGACGGCACCGAAGCCGCGCCGGATGCCGAATGGACCGCGAGCTGGAACGTGCACGTGATGGCGCACGTCTGGGCGGCGCGCGCGGTCGTGCCGGGAATGCGCGAACGCGGCACGGGCTACCTGCTCAACACGGCATCGGCTGCAGGTCTCTTGACCTCGCTGCCCTCGGCCACCTACGCGGTGACCAAGCACGCAGCCATCGCTCTTGCCGAATACCTGGCCATCCAGCACGGCGACGCCGGCGTGCGCGTCTCGGTGCTGTGTCCACAGGCGGTCGATACGCCGATGATCCAGGGTCGCTCAGGCGCCGCGGCGGCGGCCAACGACGGCGTCATGTCGCCTGCGGCGCTGGCCGACTGCGTCGTCGCCGGCATCGACGCCGAGGAGTTCCTCATCCTGCCGCACCCGCAGGTGCTCGAGTACTTCCAGCGCAAGGCGCAGGGCTACGACCGCTGGCTTTCCGGCATGCGCAAGTTCGCTGCCCGCCTTGGGATAAAGCGCACGGGCTAGCGGACTTCTGCATCGAGGACCCGCGCGCGGGGACGCCTTTTGCCGCTTTACGGGACGCTTTGACGGATATGTCTAAATCGTCTAAGTTGTGGCAACCCGCCCTTCGCCGCCAGGCGCACATATGGACACAACCGGCAGCTGGAGCCTTCCCGACGAATACGTGATGCTGCGCGACAGCGTGCGCCGCTTCATGGAAAAGGACGTTCGCCCGGCCGAGGATCAGGCGCCGCACGATGCAGTCGCGCTCGATCCCGCGCTTGCGGAGCCATTGCGCAGACGCGCGCGCGAACTGGGACTGTGGTGCAACCAGTCGCCCGCTCAATACGGTGGCGGCGGCCTCAACCTGCTCGGCCAGTGCGTCGTCGCCGAGGAAGCCGCGCAGTGCCGCATGGGCCTGTACTTCCCGGCGGCCGGCGCTTTCGGGCAGGACCCGCCCAAGGTGATCTTTCGCGGCACTGCGCAGCAGATCGAACGCTACGGCGCGGCTACGATCGCCAATGGCTGGAACACCTTCGTCGCCATCAGCGAGGCCGGCGGCGGATCGGATCCGGCACGCGCCATCGCCACGCGCGCCGAGCGAGTCGGTGACCGCTACGTCGTCAATGGTGCCAAGATGTGGATCTCCGGTGTGGATACCGCGCAGTGGGGCATCCTCTACGCGCGCACCGGCGCTGGTGGCGACCGCGCTGGCATCACGGCGTTCATCATCGATCCGAAACGTGCCGGCATGCGCATCACCAGGATTCCCCTGATGCGTTCCTACCAGCCTTTCGAGGTGCGCTTCGACGACTATGAAGTTCCCCTCGAAGATCGCCTCGGTGAGGAGGGTGCGGGTTTCGCGATCGCCGAGGAGTGGCTGGTGCATGCGCGGGTGCCGTATGCCGCGGCCAGCATTGGCGTCGCGCAGGCGGCGCTGGCCATCGCGCTCGACTGGGCGCGCCAGCGCAAGACCTTCGGCAGCCTGCTCGCCGACAAGCAGGCGATCCAGTGGATGCTGGCCGACTCCGAAGTCGACCTGCGCGCCGCGCGCCTGCTGGTCTACCAGGCGGCATGGAACGGCGACCTCGGACGCGACATCAAGATCGACGCCTCGGTTGCCAAGGTGTTCGCCACCGAGGCCGCCAGCCGCGTCGTCGATCGCTGCATGCAGATCCTGGGCGGCATGGGCATGACCCATGCGCTGCCACTGGAGCGCTGGTACCGCGAACTGCGCATACGCCGCGTCGGCGAAGGCCCCTCCGAGGTACAGCGCATGGTGATCGCGCGCGACATGCTGTCAGCCGGGTCGGCCGGCAGGACAGGGGGATAGTGATGATCGCGCGTGCCGAACTGATCGGTCACTGGACCCTGGTGTCGTTTCGCGAGCAGGGTGCCGATGGCAGCTGGGCCGACGCTTTGGGTGAGGGTGCCAAGGGCTCGATCAGCTATTGGGACTGCGGACGCATGCAGGTGCTCATCGGTGCGCCTTCACGGCCGCGCTTTCGCGGTGAGTGGTCGACGATCCCTGATCGCGACAAGGCTGCGTGCCTGGACAGGATGGTGGCCTATTCCGGGCGCTTCACGCTCGCCGGCGACCGCGTGCTGCACCACGTCGAGGTGTGCTGGATTCCCAACTGGGAAGGCCGCGACCTGGTGCGCCTGGCGAGTCTGGCGGCGCCAGACCAGCTGCTGCTGAAAACCGAGGCGTCCGGCGATGGCAAAGCGCGACCGATGCAGGAGGTGCTATGGCAACGGGCCGCCTGAAGCGCACCATGGGCCAAGCGCCGGCCGTTGCAAGCGCGGCCAAGGACTCGCACACGCCGCGTTTACCTGATCCGGCCGAACGGATCGCCGCGATAGCCACCGAACTCTTCATTCGCAACGGCTACCATGGGGTGAGTTATCTGGGCATCGGCAAGGCACTCGGCATGCGGCACTCCAATATCCACTATTACTACCGGACCAAGGCCGCGCTTGCCGAAGCGGTGCTGCGCCGGGTTGCCCAGGAGACCGTGGCCGCCACGGCGGTCATCTGGGCCGCGCCGGCGACAAGCTTCGCAGAAAAGTTCGTCGCGATGCGCGACTGGTACTACGCCGCGTACCTGCGCTTCAATCCCGACGGCACGGGTGGTCGCCCCTGGAACCTCCTGTCACGCTTCTCGATGGAGGCCGACGCTCTCACGCCGGACATGCGCCAGACCATCCGCGCAACCATGCGGCGCCTGGAAGACGATATCCGCGCCGCCATCACCATGGCCATCGAGCGCAAGGAGCTGGCAGCGGATGCCCCGGTCGAAGGCATGATCCTGCAGATCGCATGCGTGATTTACCAGAGCGGCCAGCTGACCCGCGATGCACGCGGATTCGCCCGCGTCGACGAACTCCTGCGCTGGACCTTGTTCGGGTTGCAACGCGCCTACGGCGGGCGACCGGTCGCTGCCCTCAAGTGGCCTGCCTGTCCCGACCCGCCGCAAGCGCAAAGCGCCGCATGATCCGCCCGCTTCCAGACATCAACCACACCAACGGAGACACTCAATGAGAACAACACTGTCAAGAATCGCCGTTCTCGCATTCGCCGCCTTGCCCTGGTCTGTGGTCGCCCAGCCGGCGTGGCCGTCCAAGCCGATCCGCGTCATCGTCCCCTTTGCCGCGGGCTCCGGCACCGACTCGGTCGCACGCGCGGTCACCGAGCGCCTGTCCCGGCAACTGGGCCAGCCGATGGTGATCGACAACCGGCCCGGCGCCGGTGGCACCATCGGCTCGGCAGCGCTGGCGCAGGCCGAGCCCGACGGCCACACGATCATGGTGCACTCGAATTCGCACACCGTCACGCCAGCCACCTACCGCAACCTGAGCTACGACCCCGTGCGCGACATCGTCGGCGTGATCCCGCTCGCCTCGGTGCCGATGGTGCTGGTGATCTCGCCCTCCAAGGGCGTACGCACACTGGCCGATCTGGTGCGCATGGCCCGGGCCAAGCCGAACTCGATCAACTACGCATCCGCCGGCACGGGCGGCGCCACCCACCTGGGTGCCGAGCGCCTGCGCCTGTCGGCCGGCTATACCGGCACCCACATCCCGTTCAAGGGGTCAAACGACGCGCTGACCGAAGTCATCGCCGGACGGGTGGACTACTACTACAGCCCGATCGGGCTGGCCCAGCCTTTCCTCAAGAGCGACCGCCTGGTCGCGCTGGCGGTCAGCAGCACGACACGTTCCTCGGCCCTGCCGGATGTGCCGACGACCATCGAGGCCGGCTTCCCGAATACGGACTACGGTGTCTGGATCGCGATGTTCGCGCCCGCGAAGACGCCGCGTGCAATCGTCAATCGCCTCAACGAGGAAAGCGCGCGCGCCCTGCGCAGCCCCGAGACCCGCGAAAAGTTCGCGACGCTGGTCATGGACAACATGATCATGTCGGCCGACGAGTTCGACGCCTTCCTGAAGCGCGACTTCGAGGTCAACGCCGAGCTGGTCAAGGCCGCTGGAATTCAGCCCAACTGATCGCGCCACGGCAGCCCACAGCTAGCGGCCGGTAAACACCGCCTTGCGCTTTTCGACAAAGGCCTGCCGGCCTTCCTTGCCGTCGTCGGAATCCCTGAGTTGCGCCTGCATCTGGATCTCGCGCCGGAATTGCTCGGCGAAGTTGGAGAATTCGCTTTGCTCGACCAGGCGGCGCGTCTCGACCAACGCGCGGGTCGGCCCCGCGGCCAGGCGGGCGGCGAGCGCCAGGGCGCCGTCACGTAGCACCGCATCGTCAAACACCTCGCGCACCAGGCCCCACTCTTTCGCACGCGCCGCGTCGATGGGTTCGTTGAGCAGCATGAGTTCGAGCGCGCGCTGGCGCCCGATGAGGCGCGGCAGGAGCCAGGTCGAACCCAGGTCGGGCACCAGGCCGATGCGGCTGAAGACCTGGATGAAGCTCGCGCTTTTCGCCGCGACGATCATGTCGCCGGCCATCGCCAGACTCATGCCGCCGCCCGCTGCCACGCCGTTGACCGCGACCACCACCGGCATGCGACAGGTGCGCAAGGCCTGCATGGCTGGCCAGTAGTGGCGCATGACGCCGGTCTCGAGGTCATCACCCAGGCTTTGGAACGCCTTGAGGTTCTGCCCGGAGCAGAAGCCGCGCCCGGCACCGGTCAGCATCAGTGCACGCACCTGTGCATCGGCGCTGCACTCCGCGACTGCCGTGGCCAGGTCTCCCATAAGGTCCGGCGTCATCGCGTTCAGGCTTGCCGGCTCGTCCAGCGTCAGGATGGCCACTGCGCCTGCGCGTTCGCGTCTTACTCCTGCCATGATCGCTCCCCTAACGGCCGTGGGTGACGCCGCCGTCGACGATGAGGGTAGAACCGACCACGTAGTCACCCGCGCGCGAGGCCAGGTACACCGCGGCGCCGGCCATGTCTTCATCAACGCCGATGCGACCCAGAGGAATGCGCTTGATAACCTCTGCCGCGTTGTCGCGCGCGTCGCGATTCATCTCGGAGGCGAACGCGCCGGGGGCGATCGCGCTCACGGCGATGTTCTCGTGCGCCAGTTTCAGCGCCATGCGCCGGGTCAGCTGGATCAACCCGGCCTTGGAGGCGGCGTAGGAGTAGGTCTCCTGCGGGTTGACCGAGATGCCGTCGATCGAGGCGATGTTGATGACCTTGGCCACGCGCGCCTTGGCTGCCTCACGCAGCAGCGGCGACAAGGCCTGGGTCAGGAAGAACGGCGTTTTCATGTTGAGGGTCGCGACCTTGTCCCAACCCGACTCCGGAAAATCGTCGAAGGGTGCGCCCCATGCCGCGCCGGCATTGTTGACCAGGATGTCGAGTGACTTTTCGCGTGCGGCGATCGCCTCCGAGAGCGCCTTGATGCCGGCCATGGACGAGACGTCCATGGGCAGCGAGATGCACGGTCCGATGACCGACAGTTCGGCGGCGGTGGCATCGCACACGGCCGCCTTGCGCGCCGAGATGTAGACGCGCGCGCCGGCTTGCAGAAAACCCTGCGCGATCATGCGGCCGATGCCGCGCGAGCCGCCGGTCACAAGCGCCACCCGGCCGGCCAGTGAAAACAAGTCCTTCATGAGGCGTGCCTCCTTGAGATTGCAACAGTCGATTATGACCGAGCCACGCGCGCCTCAGTCCAGGGTGACTTTGGCGCTGCGCACCACCTCGCCATAGCGCTTGTGTTCAGCCGCCAGGAAGGCAGCAAACTGCGCTGGCGATTGCGGCGAGGGCTCGGTGCCTTGCGAAACGAGTCGGGTGCGCAGGTCCGGCAGTGCCAGCGCGCGCGCGACTTCCTGGCTCACGCGATCGACGATCGCGCCCGGTGTGCCGGCCGGCGCCAGCACGCCCTGCCAGCCGTAGACGATCATGTCCGGCAGACCCGCCTCGCGCGCGGTCGGAACGTCCGGATAGGCCGGCGAGCGCGCCTCGCCAGTGGTGTAGATGGCGCGCAGACGCCCGTCGCGGACGAAATTGGTCATCACGTTGGCGCCGTCGATCATGAGCTGCACGCGCCCGGCCACCAGGTCGGCCACCGCCGGCGCGCTGCCCTTGTAAGGGATGTGCGTGAACTGCACGCCGGCCTGCAGCTTCAACAATTCACCGGAGAGATGGTTGATGTTGCCATTGCCGCCCGAGCCGAAGTTGAGCTCGCCGGGCTTGGCGCGCAGCGTTGCAAGCAGTTGCGCCAGGTTGGTGATCGGCGAGGCGCTCGGCACCACCGCCACCAGCGGCTGCACGATGACGCGCGAGATCGGCACGAAGTCCTTGAGGGTGTCAAAGGTCAGCTTGGAGTAGAGGGCCGGGTTGATCGCCAGATTGCCGACGTTGCCCATCAGGAGCGTGTAGCCGTCGGGCCGGGCGCGCGCGACGAAATCCATGGCGACGTTGCCATTGGCGCCGGCGCGGTTGTCAACCGCGACCCGTTGACCGAGCTGTTCCGAGAGCTTGTCGGCCAGCTGCCGTGCGACGATGTCGACCCCGCCGCCGGGCGGGAAGCCGACCACCAGACTGATCGACCGGTCCGGCCAGGCCTGGGCCAAGACCCCTCCGGACAGCGCCAGCACAACGATCGCGCAGAATGTACGCAGGCAATTCATGCTCAGGGTCTCCTTAGTTGGTAGCGGGCAAACATCTCGTCCGGCGCGTCGTTGGCGCGCATGAGAGCGGCGATCGCGTCGCGCATTCTAGTTGCGAGCGCCGCATCATCCAGCGGCCGGCGCTGTGCCGGATCGACGGCAAGGTCGAACAGCGCGTCATGGGCATCGATCAAGGGATAGCGGCGCGTCATGTTGGCGGCGGCGTCCTTCCTGATCGGCAGGCGCCACACCGGGTAGCCGCGCGTGAACGGCAGGCCGCGCACCACTTCGGCGGACTCGAATTCGCCGACCTCGAAAAAGCTGCGCATGTGCGATGGGCAGAGGGTGTACTGGAACAGGTCGGCTTCGAAGGGCTCGCGCGGATAGAGGAAATACGCGTAGCGCCCGTCGGTGTAGTTGATGGCCGCGCCAAACTGGCCGAAGATGCAGCCGCCATCGCGCACGGCAGCGGCGCCGCCCAAGGCCGGCACAAGGCTCTTGCCCGTGACCTCGGGCGGCACCGGCCGGCCGAAGATATCGAGCATCGTCGGCATCAGGTCGACGGCCTGGGTGAGCGCGCCTGAGCGTCCCGGCGCATGGCCGCTTGAACGCGGCGCAGCGATGGTAAGCGGAATGTGGGCGATCTCGTTGTAGAAGGGCGGGCGGTTCTTGCCCAGCAGTTCCTTCTCGCCCAGGAGCAGCCCATGATCGGTCGACATGATGAGCCAGGTATCGCGCCACAGGTCATGGCGGTCGAAGCAGTCGAGCAACTGGCCCAGATAGTGGTCGCAAGCCGCGACCAGCGCATGGTAGTTGCCGCGCAGCGCGCGCAGGAGCGCGGGGTCGAGGTCGCTTTCGCCGTAGGTAGGCCAGTCGAAGATCTTGCCGCCGAGTGCCTCGGGAAACGCGGCTAAAAATCGCTCCGGCGCGAAGAAGGGCTCATGCGGATCGAAGCATTCCAGGTGCAGGAACCAGTCGTCGCTGGCATGGTGCGCATCAAGAAAGCCGCGCGCGGCGTCGAAGCACTGCGCCAGCGGAAAGGCCCCTGTGGCCTCCAGATGGTCACGGTTTATGTAATAGGGCAGCTTGGAGTTGATGTCGGGCGAGAAGTCGTGCTGGCGCTCATGGAACCGCTCCGCCCAGCGCGCGGGCGCCGCATCGAGCGGCGGTTGCCACTTGTCCTTCTCCTGGCCGCGGATGAAGTCCCACGATGAATAGCGCCCGTGAAAGCCGGCGCCGCCGTCCTCGAAGTAGTGATAGTGGTCGGTGATCAGGTGCGTGACGATGCCGCTGTCGCGCAGGATCGCGGCCAGTGAATGATCGAACGGCTCCAGCGGACCCCAGCCGCGATGCAGGAAGTTGAGCCGCCCGGTCTGGATGTCGCGCCGCGCCGGCATGCACGGCAGGCTGCCGACGAAGTGGCGGTCGAACACCGTCGAGCGCGCGGCCAGACGCGCGAAGTTGGGCGTCGCCACCGTCTCCCCGCCGTAGCACGAAAGCGCGTGGCGATTGAGGGAATCGAACAACAGGAAGACACATTTCATGGCAAGCTCGCATGATCCGGCGTTGATCGGGCTGGCGGCGGAAAACGATGCTATCTTCTCATCCTTCCATCGCATTGTTCAGGGATTTCCCATGAGCCTCTTTCGCTCCTTCGCTGTTGCCGTCGCGCTGTTCGGCCTCTTCGCCTTGCCATCCGCCCACGCGCAGACCAAGTCGCGCCTGCAGACCATCCTCGAGCGCGGCACTCTGCGGGTCGGCACGACCGGCGACTTCAATCCGATGTCGGTCAGGGATACGGCGACCAACAGCTACAAGGGCTTCGACATCGATGCCATGGAGCAGCTGGCCAAGGACATGGGCGTCAAGATCGAATGGGTGTCGACCGAATGGGCGACCCTGATTGCGGGCATCACCTCGGATCGCTACGACATCTTCGCCGGCGGCTCTTCGCTCAACATGGCGCGCGCCAAGACAGTGGCATTCACCTCGCCCTACATCGAGGCCGGCACGGTGCCGCTGTCGAGCAAGGCCAACGCGGCAAAATTCAAGTCCTGGGCCGACGTCAACAAGAAGGGCGTGACCGTCGCGGTACTGCTCGGCACGGTCTTTGAAGAGCAGGCCAAGCAGCACTTCCCGCAAGCGACCATCAAGTCCATCGAGAAGCCGGCCAACGGCTACCAGGAAGTCCTGGCCAATCGCGCGCAGGTGACCATCACCAGCAATATCGAAGCGGCAACCCTGGTGCAGACCTATCCGCAGCTGGTGGTCGTGGGTGCTACCACCGACATGCGCAACAAGCGCCCCTTCGCCTATCCGGTCGCGCAGAACGACGCGGTATGGGTCACCTTCCTCAACAACTGGGTGGCCCTCAAGCGGTCCGAGGGCTTCTTTGACACCCTCGAGAAGAAGTGGCTGGGCGCCAAGTAGGCCGGCCGCGCTGCATAGCCGCCTGACGGCGACGCGGCGGCGGCAAGTCCCATGCCCGCCTGCAGGCGCAGCTGAGTCCGGCGACTCGCGTCCGCAGACGCGCGTTGCGCCTTATCGAGCGCGTTCCCCCATGGCGCCGACCCTCGTGATGCAAAGCCGGCCCACGTCCCCGCCCGGCAGGCGCTCCGGCATCCTCCTGGCCTGCGCGCTTGCCCTGATCGTTGCCGGCTGCGGCGGCGACGCCAGCTACCAGTGGGGCTGGTACATCTTCAACCCGAACCTGCCCAAGGGGGCTTCGAACCTCCAGTTCATGCTCACCGGCCTGTGGCTCACGGTCGTCCTGTCGCTGTGCGCCATTGCGCTGGCCGTCGTGCTGGGGCTCGTGCTGGCGCTTGCGGCCCTGTCGAAGAACCCCATGCTGCGCGCGATCAATCGCGTCTATGTCGAATGCTTTCGCGCGATTCCGCTGCTGGTCCTGCTCTTGTGGGTCTACTACGGCCTGCCGGTGGTCACCGGCTTGCAGTTCGGCACTTTCGTCGCCGGCCTGATCACGCTGGCCCTGTCTGACGCCGCGTTCGAGGCGGAGATCTTCCGTGCCGGCATTCAGTCAGTGCCGCGCGGCCAGCGCGAGGCGGCGGAAACGCTGGGGCTGTCGCGCTGGAAGACGTTTCGGTTCGTGATCTTTCCCCAGGCGATTCGCCATATCCTGCCGGCGCTGGGCAACCAGTTCGTCTACGTCCTCAAGATGTCCTCGCTGGTGTCCGTGGTGGGCCTGCAGGAACTGACGCGACGCGCCAACGAGCTCAATGTCAACGAGTATCGCCCGCTGGAGATCTACACCTTCCTGGTCGTCGAGTATCTGGCGCTGATCCTGCTGGTGTCCTGGGGGGTGCGTCGCCTTGAGCGGCGCATGGCGCGCGGCCACCGCTAGACGCCCCTGCGCCCTGCCGCTGTCACAGAGGCCCGCCCGCAGCCTGCGCTGTCAATGACGCAATATCCTGCCGAGGAACTCCCGGCAGCGTTCGCTGCGCGGTGCGGCGAAAAACTCGGCCGGCGGCGCCATCTCGACGATTTCGCCGCGATCCATGAATACGACAGCATCGGCGACCTGGCGTGCGAATCCCATTTCGTGCGTGACGCACACCATGGTCATGCCCTCTCGCGCCAGATCCTCCATGACATCGAGGACCTCGCCGATCATTTCGGGATCAAGCGCCGATGTCGGTTCGTCGAAAAGCATGATGCGCGGCCGCATGCACAGCGAGCGCGCGATCGCCACGCGTTGCTGCTGGCCGCCGGAGAGATCGCCCGGATACTTGCGCGCCTGTTCCGGAATGCGCACCCGCTCCAGGTAGGACAGCGCCAGGGCTTCGGCTTCCGCCCGCGCCATGCCGCGCACCTGCACCGGCGCCAGCACCAGGTTTTCCAGTACCGTCAGGTGGGGGAACAGGTTGAACTGCTGGAACACCATTCCGACTTCGCTGCGGATGCGCGCCAGGTTGGTCGCATCGTCAGTCAATTCGACACCGTCGACGACGATACGCCCGCGCTGGTGGCGCTCGAGGCGGCAGATGCAGCGAATCAGTGTGGATTTGCCGGACCCGGAGGGACCGCAAATGACCACCTTCTGCCCTGCCAGCACCGACAGGTTTACCTCGTTCAGGGCGCGGAATTCGTCGAACCATTTCGACACACCGGCCATCTCGATGATCGGCGCGACCTGTGCGGCGCTCGCTTCAGGCAGGGACACGCGAGGCACTCCTGGGCTTGCGCCGAATGGGCATCGTGATCATGCGTAGGTGTCGCACGACGACGCCGGCGACCCGCGGGATTGGTCCGGCATGTCGCCGAACGCAGCTATTATAGGCAGCCGACAGATTGCTTCGCCATGCTGCTTTCCCGCTCCACATGGAGGGACGTTGAATCCCATCTCGCGCGTTCGCGCGGGCTGGTGATTCCCATCGGCTCCACCGAACAGCATGGCCCGACGGGATTGATCGGCACTGACGCCTTCACCGCCGAAGCCGTCGCCCGCGGGATGCAGAAGCATCCCGACATCCTGGTCGGCCCAACCCTGTCCCTGGGCGTTGCGCAGTTCAACCTCGGTTTTCCCGGCACCGTGTCGCTGCGGGCAAGCACTCTCATGGCGGTCATCGAAGACTACGTGCTGTCGCTTGCGCGCCAGGGCTTCTCGCACTTCTATTTCGTCAACGGCCATGGCGCCAACATCGCGGCGGCGCGCGCCGCGTTTCAGGACATCTACGCCCGCTGGAGCCTGGGTGAACGTGCAGGTCCCGCGCCGCGCTGCCGTCTGCGCAGCTGGTGGGAATACCCCGCCGCGGACCGGCTGCGCCGCGCGCTGTACGGTGAGCGCGAAGGCATGCACGCCACGCCGAGCGAGATAGCGCTCACCATGCATCTGTTTCCCGAGTGGGAGCATGGCACCGACGCGCCGGCGCCGGCCCCCATTTCGGCGGCCTTTTTGCGCGACCACGCCGGCGACAACCACTGGGACGCCGCAAGCCACCGGGCAGCGTTTCCGGATGGCCGCGTCGGCTCGGACTCCGGCCTTGCGAACGCCAAAGACGGCGCTCAGCTGCTTGAGGCCGCCATAGGCGACGCGATCGACGACTACCAAGCCTTCCTGGCCGAGCCATGATCTTCTACGCGCTACCGGTCTCCACTTACAGCGCAAAAGTGCGCATCGTGCTTCTGGCCAAGAATGTCCGTTTCGAGGAGAGGGCGCCGCCGGACGGCTATCGATCCGCGGCATATCGGGCCATCGTGCCGATGGGCACTTTGCCAGCGATTGACGACAACGGCTTCATACTCTCGGAGTCCGAGGCCATCAACGAGTATCTTGAAGATAGATTCCCGCATCCCGCGCTGCTGCCGAGTAGCCCCCAGGACCGCGCAGCGGCACGCTTTTTGTCGCGTTTTCACGATTTGTATCTGGAACCACCGGTACGGGCCCTGTTCGCCCACATGTCGCCCGCGAAGCGCGACGTCGCGGTGGTCGCGGCACGCGCTGCGGAAATCGACAGGCGCGTCACGCAACTCGCACAACTGGCCAAGCCCCGCCCCTACCTGGCCGGCGCATCCCTTACGCTGGCTGACTGCGGATTTGCGGTGACGCTGCCCCTGGCACAGCGACTGCTTGGAGTGCTCGGACAACCGTTTGCGCTCCCGCCAAACCTCACGGCCTGGCAAGCGAGCGTCGCAGCACACCCCGCGGTCGAAACGGCCCTGGCGCCCTGGCGCACGGCGACCGAAGCCTGGGTTGCTGCCCAGGTTAAGCAGTGATCGGGCAGACTGCAACCACATCGTTTTTGACCAAGGACAAAATGCAATCCAAGGACCACTACAGCCCGCTCTTGAAACCAGAATGGCAATACGTCGAGCAGGTTGCCCTGGAGGATTTCAAACCGGAAGACTGGGCGCTGCTCAACCGCCAGCGCGCGCTTTACTACCCCGAGGAGCAGGCGCGCCAGGTACTGCGCCTGCTCGCGGCCTCGAAGGACGACCCCTCGTTCGGCTACATGGTCAACAACTACCGCCACAGCCTGCAGTCGGCGACCATGGCATTGCGCGATGGTCTGCCCGAGGAGGACATCGTCGTCGCCCTGCTGCACGACGTCGGGTTCATCGCCTGCCCCAGCATGCACGGCGCATTCGCCGCCGCGCTGATGGGTGCCTACATCTCGGACCGGAACTACTGGATGCTCAATCGTCATGCAGTGTTCCAGAACCTGCATTCCCCGCATCTGCCCGGCGTCAACCAGCACGAGCGGGAACGCTGGCGCGGGCATCCGCATTTCGAGTGGGCCGCGACCTTCGTGGCCAAGTACGACCAGGATGCCGCTGATCCCAACTACGATTGCGCACCCATCGAAGTCTTCGAACCGATGGTGCAGCGGCTGTTCGCCCGGCCACCGCGTCCCCGCAACCACGATATCTGAGTCCCGGAGTGTGATCGCACCATGAGCGCATGGATACGCATGATTCCGCTGGCCGAGGCCACCGGCACCCTCAAGACCATGTACGACCGGGTCTTGACCCCGCATGGCACCGTCGACAACGTCATGCGCGCACACAGCCTGCGCCCGCACACCATGGACGGACATCTGGCGCTCTACAAGAGCGTGCTGCACAACCCCGAGAACACGCTGCCGTTCTGGTTCCTGGAAGTGGTGGCCTCCTACGTGAGCATCACCAACAACTGCGCCTACAGCCTCCTGCATCATTTCACCAACGCGCGACGCCTGATCGGCGACAAGGCGCGCGCGGACGCCGTCCGCGCGGCGCTCGATGCCGGGTCGCCGGAATTGGCGTTCGACGGCAAGGAACTGGCCCTGCTGCGCTATGCGCGCAAGCTGACCGCGCAGGTCGGCAGCATGGAGAAGGCCGACATCGACGCCTTGCGGGCGGCCGGGTGCAACGATGGCGAAATCCTCGAAGTCAACCAGGTCTGCGCCTACTTCAACTACTCCAACCGCCTGCTCAACGGCCTGGGTGTCACCACCGAAGGCGACGTCATCGGCTATTACACAGACGAGTCCGGCGCGGGCGCGAAAAAGTGAGCTACGCAAACGCCAGGTCCATCGCTGTCGACGACATCCCCGTTATTGATATCGGGCCGCTCGCGGGCGCAGACCGTGCGGTTGTCCAAGACGTCGGCGCGGCGATGCTCGAGGCGGTCGAGCGCATCGGTTTCTTTTATGTCCGCAACCACGGCGTGGACAGCGAACTGATCGCGCAGGTCGATCGGCTGGCGCGGCGCTTCTTTGCCGCGCCGCAGGAGCAAAAGCTCGCCATCGTCCCGCAGGACCGGCACCGCGGCTTCCTGCCTGTCGGACAGGCCAAGATGTACGACCAGGCGCGGCCGGACCTCAAGGAAAGCTTCATCTGGGGCCTCGACGTCGGCGCCGACGACCCCGACTATGTGGCCGGCAATCGCATGATCGGCCCGAATCGCTGGCCGGACTTCCTGCCCGAACTGCGCCCTGTGCTCAACGCGTACTTCGCCGCGACCCATGCGTGTGCGCACATGCTGCTGCGCGCCCTGGCGGTGAGTATCGGCGCGCCGGAAGACACTTTCAACGCGCGCATGAAGAGGCCGGTCAGTCGCGGCTCGCTGGTGTACTACCCGCCGCAGGATGCGGCGTCCGGAGCCCAGCAGTTCGGCGTCGCGCCGCATACCGACTACGGCGTCATCACGCTCCTGCACCAGGACCCGGTCGGCGGCCTGCAGGTCGCGACCAGGAAGGGCGAATGGGTCACCGCGCATCCAATCGAAGGCACGCTGGTCATCAATTCGGGCGACCTGCTGGGCCGCTGGACCAACGACCGCTTTCGCTCCAACCCGCACCGCGTGGTCAACAGCTCGGGGCGCGAGCGGCTGTCGGTGGCGATGTTCGTCGACCCGGACTTCGACACACCGATCGTCCCGGTGGTCGGGCCGGGCGACGCGGCGCGCTATCCGCCGGTTACCTGCGGCGAGTACATCCTCGGGCGCTTCGACAAGGCCTTCGCCTATCGCAACAAGGCGAAGTCCCCGCCGACGGCCCCGTAATTCAGACAGCAAAGGCCGACGCTGCCGCCCCGCGGCCCTCAGCGCGCGGCGCTGGGGCGATTGTGGCGCTCGAGCAGCGCGATCGCTTCTTTGTGGCCGAAACCGCGCGCGTAATCCAGCGCCGTCTTGCCGGCGCGGTCGCGCAGGTCGGTACGCGCGCCGTGCCTGAGCAGCACTGTGAGTTGTGGCAGGCGGTTCATGTAGGCCGCCCACATCAGCGCGGTGGTGCCGGCATGCGACGGATCGACGTCGGCGGTGACGTTGATGTTGGCGCCGCCAGCCAGCAGAGCCTCGAGCATGTCGGTGCTGCCGTTGCGCGTGAAATAGAAAATCGGCGACCAACCGTACTTGTTCTTTGCTCCAGTCTCGGCGCCGTAGCGCAGCAGCAGCGCCACCATGGCGGCGTCGCGTGCGAGCATCAGGGGCGTGGACCCCTCGGAGAGCTCGGCGCGTTCGGCAAGCGCCTGACCGCCCACCCGTGGCGCGGCGCCCGGCGCGAAGCGCACCGCCGCGTTGGCGTCCGCTGCGACCTTGAGGAGCATTTCGGCGGCGGCGTGGTGGCCGCCGCGCACCGCCTCGGCCAACGGCGTCAGTCCGGCTGCGTTGCGCGCCTCGAGTTGTCCGGGAGCTGCCAACAGGATGCGCGAGAGCTCCAGCGCGCAGCCCAATCTGGCGGCATCGTGCGGCATGCGCGCATCGGAACACGAAGATACCGCCGGGGATGCCGCTGCCTGGGCTGACGAGGGCGGGGTGACAAGGGCCGGCACAGCGCTTCGAGGCGGCGCAAGCGCGGCGCCCTCGGCGCGACGCACCAGCTTCACCCGGGCACGCTCCGTGTCCACCGACTGGCTGGTAGATCCACCGCGGCGGGTAATGCTGCCTCTGACCGTGCCGAAGCGAGTGAACACGATCTCGGCCTCAAATGTGCCGTCGGCCGGCGGCTCCAAGGCCACCTCCAGGGTGGTCTGCTCACGGGAGAACTTCGCCCGCGCGTTGACCACCCGCCCTGCCGGGTCGAGTTCGACCAGTGCGGGCTTCTCACCGAGGTCGCATTCGTTGCGGGGCGCGCACATCATCCAGGCACGCACCGACAGTTCGCGCGGCCCAGTCTGGCGTACCGCAAGACGGGTGAATTCGCGCGCCGCTCCGGCTGCGGCGCGATCGAATTCGCCGGCGAAATCGGCGGCACTTCGTCCCGGCTTCTCGCGCACCATCGCCGCGCCGGGACTGCTGGAGACCTTCCACTCCGGGCGTACTTCGAAATACACCTGGGTGCTGATGGCCATCTGGGCCATGGGAGCGCGCGCAGGAAACAACATGAACCAGACCCGACCGTCAGCATTCGGCAGCTCTGCCGTAAGGCTGGCAATCCGGCCGCCCGCGGCCGCGGCTACCCGCGCCGGTACTTCTCCTGCATCGCACGGGGCCTTGCCGGGATCGCATTCGATCCACACCCGCACCCGAAAACCGTCACCCGCGCGCCGCACTTCGATGCGCCGCACATCGTTGGGGTAGAGCAAACCGTGGCGGCGCCAGATGCCCTCGTAGAACGGTGCTGGCTGCGCCTCGCCCATGTAGCGTGGCGCCTGCTCCTGCGAGTCCAGGCGCGCGCGTTCAAAGCTTTGCAGTCGCGTCGAGCCACCCGGTACCTTGCCGAACACCTTGATGACCGTGCTACGGAGCGCGCCGGTGGCCTCAAGAGCACCGAACACCAGCAGCGCCGCTAGCAGCGCCACGCGCGCGCCCCGCTTGCTCACCGCCGCAGCGCCGTCTTCGCCGGCGCGGCGATACGCGAAGAACAGCCAGAGCAGCAGCACGTCCACCACCGGCACCAGGATGCGGCCGATCGAAATGTGGCCGAGGCCATGGCGGAACGGCACCTCGGGTGCCTGATTCCAATCACCGAACGCCGCGCCGTGAACCACTGCGAGGATGCCAAGCACGATCGCAAGGCCGATCAGCGAACCCAGGAAACCAGCTCGCGGCCTGCCGCGAGCCACCGATCCCGCAGTCCGCATCGCCGCACGCGCATTCGCCGCGCCTCCGGGCGCAGGCGGCCTGGCCCAGGGTACGCGCGACGCTGGGTCGGTAAAGTCGCCGTCGTCGTGCTTCATGTTTCCGCTGTTCTCCCTGCCGGCCGTGGCGCCCGCGCGGTTACTCCGGACGGATGCCGAGGTCGGCGAACATCTTCCCCCAGAACGGCAGTGCCTTCTGCACCATGGCAGCGCAGCCTTCCGGCGTCGACTCCGCCAATTCCGCGCCCAAGGCGGCGAAGCGCTCGCGCGTCGGCGCGTCGCGCACCACCCGGTTGACCTCGGCATTCAGGCGCGCCACCACGGCCGGCGGGGTGCCGGCCGGCGCGATGAACGCGTACCAGACCGTGAACTCGTAGGTGGGAAAGCCCGATTCGGCGATCGTCGGCACCTCCGGCAGCCCGGCAAAGCGCGTGCGGCTGGTGACCGCCAGCGCGCGGATGCGTCCGTTCTTCAATTGCGGCAGGGTGGTCTGAACCGGGTCAAACAGGATCTGGATCTGCCCGCCGTTGAGATCGGTCATCGCCAGCGCGTTGCCCTTGTAGGGCACGTGGGTCAGGTCCACGCCCGCGACATGCTGGAACAGTGCCGCGGCCAGATGCGCCGAATTGCCCACCCCTGCCGACCCGTAGTTGAGCCGGCCGGAATTGGCCTTTGCGTACGCGACGAGTTCCGCGACGCTCTTCACCGGCAGGGCGGCATTGACGTCGAGCACGAACGGCGTCGAGCCCGGGCAGGCGATATAGGCGAAGTCCTTGGCCGGGTCGTAGCCGAGATTCTTGTATTGATGCGGCGCCAGCACCAAAGGCGAAGTGCCGGAGACGCCGAAGGTGTAGCCGTCCGGCGCCGCGCGCGCGATCGCCTGGTGGG
>JBJXGS010000138.1:0-21929 GCA_046160545.1 Burkholderiales bacterium | reverse complement strand
TGTCGAAGGAGGTGAAGGTCGTACTCGCGGGGCAAGGCGCCGACGAGGTGTTCGGCGGCTACTTCTGGTACCCGTTGATGGACGCTGAAGCCGGCCCGCCAGTCGAGCGCTTCGGCCGGCACTACTTTGACCGCGACCATGGCTTGCCATGGCCGTGGATGGTATTCACCCAAGTTCAAAGGGCTACGCTGCGTGGGCCGAAGGTCTGAGCCTGGACATTCTGGCCCGCGTTGCAGGGAGCCGTTGCTGGCCGCGGTGGGCCGCCCGCCGCATCCGCGCACCGCGGTCAGGAATTGCGCCAATTACGGGGTGGTCGAAGCCATCAACGTGGTCGAGGTCAATGGCAACGGCAGCTGTCTCGGCAAGATCGCCGGCGGCGTTGTCGGCGCGCTAGTCGGCAGCCAGGTAGGGTCGGGTCGCGGTACCACCGCGGCCCAGGCCGCCGGGGCGATCGGCGGCGCGGTGGCCGGCAACGAGATCGAGAAGCGGGTCAGGAAGAGCAAGCACTACGAAGTCGTCGCCCGCCTACAGGGCGGCGGGACGCAGATGGTGTCCTACGCCAGCGAGCCGGCGTTCAGGGTCGGCGACAAGATCCGCCTGGAGAACGGCACGCTGGTTCCGGACGCGTGAAACGCGGCACGACCGAATGATTGACAGATCCAGTCTCCGCGGCTTGACGATTTGCTATTGCGGGGCCGAAGCCCCGTCGTCGCCGCGAAGCCCCGTCGTCCCGGCGAAGGCCGGGACCCAGTCGCGCACCACGGAATAGCGAGCTGCCGGCATGACCGGCGTGGTTGTAACAAATGCGGCCACTTCCAATCGAATCCAATGGCCGGGCGCCGGCCTTGACCGCGGCTAGCGGCCCAGGTCCTGGATCGCGTCGACGATCATTCCGGTCCCGATCGCGATCATCAGGATGTCGGTCGCCACGCGAATGTAGCGATAGCCGGAGGGCGGCGGGCCGATCTGGACCACCAGCGGGCGCGGCACCTTGTAATAGACCACGTCGCTCGGCAGCCGGTGTCCGATCTGCCATTTCTTCGCCTGGCCCGGCGGCATACAGCCGTTGTGCTTTTTCGCCAGCCCGGGCGGGCAGCGGCCGCCGCGAAATTGTTCGCCGTAGTAATCGCGCACCAGCACGCGGTGCCGATCTTCGAAATGGTCGCGATTCACGCGCGCAGGGGCGCCTCGATCGCTGCGTGGCTCCTCGCGCCGGTCGTTGCGATCTTCCCTGCCGCCCTTGCCGCCTCCGGCCCAGGCGGGCTTGTCGGCCAGGGCGGGGCCCGCGGCGAGGATGCCGCCGACGACAAGCGCGAGCGCGCATTTCAACTTCAGGTGAGTGGGCTTCATTTGCGGCCTCCAAAGCGGACATCGGTGCGCAAGTTGTCGACCCGACTTCGGGGCGCGTGGCCAACGTTGACAGAAAGTCCCGCAGGTGACTGTTGGCCAGCCAACTTAGCGTGCACCGGACGACGCGTGGAAGGCCGAATTTCGGGGCGCCATGCTGTGTGGCCCTCCGTACAGACGACGCGTCCGCCAACCGGCAATCTTGGCGCTCCCAGCATCACGCGATCGGTCTCTTCGAGCAACCGGTTGCGTCCGCGACACCAAAAGGAAATATCGTGAAAATGCGTAAAGGAATGCTGTACTGGCTATTCGCGCTGATGGCGCTCTTGCCACTTGCATTTTCATCAACCGCCGTCCAGGCGCAGGGCACTGCCCAGGGGGGACCGAGGATCGACGGCTTCGACGTCGAACCCGCCATACGCCTGACCACCGGCAACGAACTGCTGTTCACGCTGTACGGCAGCGCGGGCGGAACGGCGACCGTGCGCATCAACGGGGCGGCGAACAGGTTCCTGCTCGAGGAAACCGAAGCCGGCGTGTACGAAGGCATCTACACCATCAGGAGCGCCGACCGCATCACCGCCGGGTCCCTGGTCACCGCCAACCTGCGGGTGGGCAATCGAATCGCCACCGATACGCTCGATGAATCCCTGCTGGTCGGCGCCGCCTCGCGCTCCGACAACCAGCGTGCCGCCGACGCCGCAGCCCTTGGCGCGGTGCCGCGGATCGATCGTTTCGAGGTCGTGCCCGCGGCTCGCCTCGATGCGGGTACGGACCTGTTTTTCACCTTGTCCGGCAGCCCCAACGGAACGGCCAGCGTGCGCATCAACGGCGTCGTCGGGAAAGTCTCGCTGCCGGAAGTCGGTGCCGGCGTCTATGAGGGCACCTACACCATCAGGAACCGCGATCGCATCGCGATCGACGCCGCTGCCACGGCCACCTTGCGCCGCGGCGACCGCGAGGCAACCCTGATCCTCGGCCAGCCCTTGCTGGCGGCGGTCGGCACCGTGCCACCGGCGCCCGTGGCCGGCCGAAACTGCCCGAACTGCGGCGTGATCGAATCCATCAACATGGTCGAAGTCAACGGCAACGGCAGCTATCTCGGCAAGATCGCCGGCGGCATCGGCGGCGCCCTGCTCGGCAGCCAGATCGGTTCGGGCCGCGGCAAGACCGCTGCCACGATCGTTGGCGCGGTGGGCGGTGCGGTAGCCGGCAACGAGATCGAAAAGCGCGTCAGCAAGAGCAGGCATTACGACGTCACGGCGCGCCTGCAGGGCGGCGGCACGCAGACCATTTCGTACGCCAACGAGCCGGCGTTCCGGGTCGGCGACAGGATCCGGCTGGAGAACGGCACTCTGATGCCGGATGTGTGAAGGTCCGCGCGTTGCCTTGAATCGGCGTCGCGCGGGCTGATGCTGCGGATCCGAATCTGCCGGCGCGGCCAAGGGACGCACAGTACGGCTGGATTCCGACCCCGGGCCTGCGCCGGGGCAGGCTCCGCCGGAACGACGCGTGCGGACAACGAAGCTGGCGTCTTCGCTCGACCCCATGGTCCTGTCGGTGCTGCACTTCTGATAGCGGCAATGTTGGGTTGCTGCCACTGAGAGTGGCGGGACAACGCGGTCGATGTACTGGCGGCCGTCCGACAACTGCGTTGGCATGTGCATCCGGCCCGTGGTCCTGTGGCGTCACCGCATCGGTCGATTTGCGGCTGCTGCCGCAGGCCAGAACGTAGTCGAGCAACAGGTGGATTTCCCCAAGCGACTCGGCCCGTTCGATCACATCGATGATTTGAGCGATGTTGTCCACCGGATGGCGATACAGGTGCCCGTGCGTGGGGCACATTGACCTGCCCCCCGCCAGCCGTACCAGCGTGAATTCAGAAAATCCGCCGATCCAGGAGAAAGATCGAGCAATTGGAAAAGGAACGGGCCGCGCTTGTCGAACAACTGGAGCGGGCCGAGGCCGACATGCGCGCTGCTGAGGCGATGCGCAACATTCGGGAATCGGACGTACGCAAACTGCTGAGCCAACTGGCCCAGGGTGTGAACGTTGATTCGGAGACCGGTGCGCTGAAGGACTTCTTGCGCAACCTGGTCGAATGGGTAGAACTTGAAGATTCCACCTGCCGCAACCACTACCTGCTGTCCGCAGGTGGGGTTTGCTTGGCGTCCCCACGGGGATTCGAACCCCGGTACTCACCGTGAAAGGGTGATGTCCTAGGCCTCTAGACGATGGGGACCCGGACCAAACTGGCTACTGCAGAGGTACTGAAGATACGGAAGTTTGGTGGAGGTAAGCGGGATCGAACCGCTGACCTCTTGCATGCCATGCAAGCGCTCTCCCAGCTGAGCTATACCCCCAACGCAGCCGCAAATTATAGCCCGATTTCGAGGTTTTCTGCAAAGCACGGCACGACCGGGCAACAGGTCGCACCTCAAATCTGATCGTTCTCCTGCCTGCTGAAACAGGCGCCGGCGCAGCCTCCGAGGCGAAACCACTATCCGAGGTGTCGATCCAGGCGTGCAAGTACCCTGTCGCGGCCAAAGAGTTCCAGCACCGCGTCAAGCGACGGTGTCTGTGCCATGCCAGCTACGGCAACACGCACCGGCATGGCCAGCGCCGGCATCTTGACGCCCGCTGCCCCCAGGGTCGCCTTGATCGCCGCTGCAATGCCCGCTCGGTCCCACGCAGGCATCACGGCCAGGGCGGCGCGAAACGCGCCAAGGAGCGGTCTGGCGGCCGGCGTCAGGTGCTGGGCAACCAGTTCCGGCGCGGCGTGCAGTTCGCGATAGAAGAGCATGGCGGCCTCTGCCAGCGCGGCCACCGTCGGCGCGCGATCCTTCAGCAGCGCGACCACGCGCACCAGGTCCGGTCCACCGGATACCGCCCCGCCACCGGCTTCGATGAGTGGCCGCGCCAGTTCTGCCAGTCGCGCGTCGTCGGCCTCCTTCATGTATTCGTGGTTCAGCCAGCTGAGTTTGGCGGCATCGAACTGCGCGGCCGAACGGCTCACCGCGCCCAGGTCGAACCACTCGATGAACTTCTCGCGCGGGAATTTTTCCGCGTCCCCGTGGCTCCAGCCCAGGCGCGCCAGGTAGTTGAAGAGCGCTTCGGGCAGGTAGCCATCCGCCGGGTACTGCATGACACTGACCGCGCCGTGGCGCTTGGAGAGTTTTTCGCCGTCCGGCCCAAGGATGGTCGGCAGGTGCGCGAAATGGGGCACCGGTGCGCCCAGGGCGCGATAGATGTTGATCTGCCGCGGCGTGTTGTTGACGTGGTCGTCGCCGCGCACCACGTGCGTGATCGCCATGTCGACATCATCGATGACGACCGCGAAGTTGTAGGTCGGCACCAGGTCGGCGCGCGCAATCACCAGGTCATCCAGCTCGGTGTTGGAAATCGAGATCGGGCCCTTGACCAGATCATCCCAGGCCACCTCTCCGTGGTCGGGGTTGCGAAAACGGATCACCGGCGCGACTCCGGCAGGTGGTGTCTTGCCGGCGGCGCGTTCCGGGCGCCAGCGGCCGTCGTAGCGCGGCTTTTGGCCCGCAGCGCGCTGGGCTTCGCGCAGGGCGTCGATTTCCTCGCGGCTGGCGTAGCAGCGATAGGCGCGGCCGTCGGCCAGCATGGCGTCGATGGCCTCTCGATAGCGCGCCAGGCGTGCCGTCTGGCGCACCGGCCCTTCGTCGTAGTCCAGGCCCAGCCAGGCCATTGAATCAAGGATGACCTTGACGGCCTCCTCGGTGGAGCGTTCCAGGTCGGTGTCCTCGATGCGCAGGACGAACTTGCCGCCGTGGTGGCGCGCGTAGGCCCAGGAGAAGAGCGCAGCGCGGGCATTGCCCAAGTGCAGGAAGCCGGTGGGGCTGGGGGCGAAGCGGGTGCGGACGTTCGACATGGGCTTGCGGCGGGTGCTGCGATCGCGTGAAACAATCCGCCATTCTATTGAAGCCATGCCATGCAACCGCCCTCCGACACCGGGAACGCAAGCGACGCACCGCTCTTGGACGTGGTCATCGAGATTCCGCGCGGCAGCCGCATCAAGCGCGGCTCGACCGGGCATATCGACTTCATCTCGCCTTTACCCTGCCCCTTCAACTACGGATCAGTGCCCGCTTTCATCGGCCAGGAAGGCGATTTGCTCGACGCGGTTGTCCTCGGGCCGCCGCTGCCGCGCGGCGCGCGCCTGCGCGTCGCGGCGCGCGGCGCGGTGATTCTGATCGACCGCGGCATGACCGACGACAAGCTGATCTGCAGCGTCGCGCCGCTCGGTCCCGACGAGCGCGAGCGGGTGCTCGCCTTCTTCGCTCGCTATGCGCGCTTGAAGGGCTGGCTCAACCTGCTGCGCAGGCGTCGCGGCCGCAACACCTGCGGCGGCTGGTGCGAAGTTGGCGAAGCGATGGCCCGCGCCCTGCCGCGCGACGACCTGTGGATGGGGCCACCGGTGCCTTTCTGATCCGGCGTTTGTTTGAGCCACGCTTGCGTGTCACCCCGGGCAGGCCCGTTCCGACGCCTCAGGTCAGCGTCACCGCGTGCCGCATCACCAGCGGTGCCAGGCGTTTACCGACTTCGGCCTTGAGCTCCTCGCCGGCAGGTCCCGCGCCGGCGATGCCGACCTCGATCAGGCTGCCGAGCGTCGGGTGCAGGCCGACTGTGACCGTGATCGACACCTTGCCCACTGCCAGGCCTGCGAGCAAACGCTCGGCCACGCGCTGCGCCGCTGCGTGTCGCAGGCTGGGCTTGTAGACCTTGCCCACCGCGGTCAGCGGCATGGGGTCGATGAAGACCACATCGACCGGCACCGCGGCGCGTTCCGGGGTGTGTTCGCGTACGAAGTCGATCAGATCCGGCGCGGCGACCGTAGCACCGGGCTTCAACTGCACGAAGGCCAGCGGTAGCTCACCAGCGTAGGTATCGGGCTGCCCGACCAGCGCCGCCAACGCCACCGCCGGGTGGCGATACAGGATCTCCTCGACCGGCTGCGGGTCGATGTTGTGGCCGCCGCGGATGATCAAGTCCTTGGCACGCCCGGTGATCCAGAGATAGCCGTCTTTGTCGAGTCGCCCGAGGTCGCCAGAATTGACCCAGCCGGGCTCGATGAAGGCACCGCGGTTGTGCGCCTCGTTCACGTAGCCCGAGAACACGCCGGGGCCCTGCATCGCGACCACACCGATCTCATCGACCGCGCATTCGCCCATCACTCGGCCGTCGGCATCGACCTTGACCACGCGCACGCGGCTGTAGGGCACGGCCTGCCCGACCGCGCCTAAGCGCACCTCGCGGTCGGCGTAGCTGATGGTGTGCACGCTAGCGGTCTCGGTCATGCCGTACACCTCGAGTACCGGAACGCGAAAGCGCTTGTCGTAGGCCTCGCACACCGCCACCGGGATCGCCGAGCCGCCGCCGGAGACACGCTCGATCGACGATACGTCCGCGCCGTCCAGCGGCACGTTGAGGGCGGCCGCGAGCACCGTCGGCACCCCGCCCAGGGTCACGGGGCGATAGCGTTCCACCAGGCGCCAGACATTGCGCGTCGCGTCGGGGTCGCGCCAGCCGCGCGGCCCGAGCACAACCGCGCACGCGCCGGTGGCGAAGGTCGCCAGGCCCTGTGTCAAGGCACCGCCGACGTGAAACAGCGGCAGGCCGAAGAGGATGTGGTTGCCGGGCCGCGAGCGCAGCATCAGGCCCACCGCCCAGGCCTGGTAGACCTGGTTGGCATGGGTGTGGCGCACCAGCTTGGGCGTGCCGGTCGTGCCGCCGGTGTGGAAGAGCGCTGCCACGTCGTCGGCCGCGATATCGCGCCCGCTGACCAGGCGATCGGCAGGCTCGGCATCCGCCAGCGCATCAAAGGCGTGGATGCCGTGCGCAGGATCACTGGCGCCACCGACGACGACGATGGCCTTGAGGTTCGGCAACTCGCCGCGAATGCGTTCGACCTTGTCCCAGATGTCCGAGCCCGGCATGGGCCCCAGCGCCACCAGCACGCGGGTGTCGGCGGCGCGCAGGATCTCGGCGATCTGCCAGGCCTCGAGCAGCGGGTTGACCGGATTGGCGATGCCGGCCGCCTCGGCGCCGAAGAGCGTGAAGAAGCTCTGCGGCACCAGGGGCAGGAGAAAGCTCACGACGTCGGTCGGACCGACGCCCAGGCGATGCAGCAAGTTGGCAGTCTGCGTCACCCGCGCCACAAAGGCCGCGTGGCTCACGACCACGGGCACGGCATCGGGTTCGGGGCACGGCAGGAACTTGAGGGCGCTCGCCTTCGGGTCGTGCGCCGCACCAAGGCGCAGCGCTTCCAGAGTGGAGCGGGCCGCGATGCGTTCGGTCCAGGGCCGCGACTCGAAAGCCGCCAGATCGGCTGCGTTCGCAAGCGAGGGCCAGGCATCTCCAATCGCCCGGTCGAGCAAATGCATGCGCACCATCGTCGTTTCCAATGCTGTGTTTGAACCGGCCGGCATTCTAGGGCGTCGTGCCGGCTTGATATAATTTGCATCCTCTTCCGGGCGGTTAACTCAGCGGTAGAGTGCCACCTTCACACGGTGGAAGTCACTGGTTCGATCCCAGTACCGCCCACCAGACAACATCCCGGGCGCACCAGAAGCGCCTGCAAGGCCCGCCCCTCCCTTCGAGTCGGCGGGCCTTTTCGCCTCAACTGCAGCTGCGTTGGCGCGTCCGCCAATCGGTACGCGTTCCCCGCTCAAACAAGCACGCCGCGGCCCAGGCGCCCGGGCGAATTTCCCGCGATTTCTCGCTCTATTCCGGAAGAGCAGACGCTGTCGGCTGCGTTAACTTGCGTCGATGCCCTTGCCGCTGCGGGGCTGCTGTTTATGGTGCGAAGGCGACCGATCGTCGCGCCTTCGCTCGGCCAAGATGCTAAAGGGAGACTCGATGCTGCCTGACTGGTCGCGCACGCTGAAATTCAGGATTCCTGCGCTTTGCATGTTCGTCGCCCTGATCGCGGCGTGGGTCGCAACACAAGCCGCCTGGAACCAATTTGGGATTGCGGATCGCTCCGAGCATTTGGCACAAAGCGTTTTCGCTGACTTCTGGGCCCCCCTCATGGTCATCGTTCTTCTCGCCGGTGCTGCTGGAAGGCTTGCGGCCAACCGAATGACCGCGCCCTTGCACCGGCTACGCCAACAGGCCGAGAGATGGTTTGCCAAGGGCGAACTCGCCGACGATGACTGGACGCGGGACGCAGCGGAAATCGGCAGCCTGGCGCGGCTCCTCCACGAAGGAGCGCGCAAACGCCGGCAGCGCGAAGAAGAAACACGCCAGGTCCTGACCCGGCTCGAAGCCGTTCGCGAGAACGCCTCGGTAGGTATCGCCTTCTCGCGCAACAGCCGGTTGGAAATGGTAAGCCGCAACCTCTATGAGACCCTCGGCTGGGAAAAGGGCACTCTCGAAGGCCAATACACTCGCGTCATGTACGCGTCCGACGAAGACCGCGACGCGCTGGTCAAAAGGGCCCGCCCCGCCTTCGAGGACAACGGCGCATTTGAAGGTGAACTGACGCTGGTGCGGCGCAATGGAGAGAAGTTCTGGGCCCATATGCGCGGTACAGCAGTGATTCACGGCGACATCAATGCCGGCACAATCTGGATCATCGAAGACGTCACCCGCGCCTATGAACAGCGCAAACGTCTGGACTGGGAGGCGTCTCACGATGCCCTGACCGGGCTCACCAACCGCGCCGCATTCGAGACCCTCATCGGCCAGGCGACCGCACTAGCCGGGGAGCAGCCCTACAGTGCCATGTTCATCGACCTCGACCGATTCAAGCAGGTCAACGACAGCGCCGGCCATGCCGCAGGCGATGCGCTGCTGCGCGAGCTGGCTGCCCGCCTGGCCCTGCAAGTTCGGGAGACCGACACCGTTGCGCGCTTTGGCGGCGACGAGTTTGCGGTCCTGCTTAAACGGTGCCCACTGGAAAACGCATGCACGATCGCCGAGAAAATCCGTGTTGCGGTCGACTCCTATCGCCTGACCTGGGAAGGTCGCGAGCACAGCGTCGGTGCCAGCATCGGCCTGGTCCATGTCGATGGGCGTTTTGCGGATACTGCCGCGGTCCTCAAGGCCGCGGATGCTGCCTGCTATGCGGCCAAGCGCAATGGCCGCAACCGGGTAGTCGTGCACTCAGAAAGCCCCTGATCGCGGCGGCGTACGCAGCGCGACTTCCGCGCGATCGCATCACGCTCCCGCACCCAGGCAAGCCAGAGGTAGAAAGCCGCGCGGCACGGTTGTGCGGTTTTCCCCCATGACGGCCATCTTGTCTGGCACTGCGGCGAAACCGCATACCCAGGCCACCGGCACTTCGGGATACTTTTCCACTACAGCCGGTCGCAGGGTCAGGGTCTTGCCGTTAAGCGTGCGCGCCGCATTGTTGCCAAAGGTGATCATGATGGCGCCGTCGCGCACTGCCACCGACTTGACGTGATTGCCGACGATGCTGTCGGCCGGCGGTATGCCGGCGGCGGCATTGTCGGCCGGCAGCGTCTGCGTGAGCGCCCAGGCCGCGGCGACCGGTCGCTTGGCGATCTCGGCCAGGGGCATTGCCCCCTCGATCTGCGCCCGCAGATTGCGGTCCAGGTAGGCCGGCAGGGTCATGAGGGCGAGGATGGCGACGATGCCCAGCACCACCAGCAATTCGAGCAGCGTAAAGCCGCGCGCGCCGCGGTTCGTCGCCGCAAGCCTCTGGTTGCGGCCGGCGGGGTGGACACTCATGCGTCGATCCACAGCAGTGCCGCCATGCGCCCGCTCACCCCGCGGTCGCGACGATGCGAGAAAAAGCGCGCGTCCTCGACCGTGCACATGCCCCCCCCGCCGACGGACTGCACTCCGCATTCCGCCAGCCGCTGACGCGCCAGCATCTCCAGGTTGCCCAGCCACTTGCCCGGGCCCGTTGGGCGGGGCAGGAAGGCTGCGCCGGCTGCCGCGCTATGCGTGAGGAAGGCTTCGAGCACATCGGGACCAACCTCGAACTGCCGCGGCCCGATCGCGGGGCCCAGCCAGGCGACCATGCACGCCGGGTCTGAACCCATGGCACGCACGGTCGACTCGATGACTCCGCCGGCCAGCCCGCGCCAACCCGCATGCGCCAGTCCGACCGCGCGGCCATCGCGATCGGCCAGCAAGACCGGCATGCAGTCGGCCACCAGCACCGCGCAGACGGCCCCGGCATCCCGAGTCACCGCAGCGTCGGCCTCGGCCTCTGTGCATTCCGGGCGCGCCTCGACGACGCGCGCGCCGTGCACCTGGCGCAGCCAGACGGGATCAGCGGGCAGATGCTCGCGCAAGACTGCGCGGTTGCGCGCGACATGTTCCGCAGCATCCCCCGAACGTATTCCCAGGTTCATGCTGGCGTAGGGCCCGGGGCTCACACCGCCGGCGCGCGTGGTGACAAAGCCGCGCACGGCTGGCGCTACCTGCCAGTTCGGAACAATCCAGTCCGGGTGCGGAGTCTTCATTGGCGAGTCAGTGAGGCGAGCAGCCGCTTGATGTCGGCAGGCAATGGGGATGTCCATTCGACCAGCCGGCCGCTCGCCGGATGGGTCAGCGCAAGGCGACGCGCATGCAGCGCCTGGCGCGGCAGCCAGGCCTTCCATGGCGCCCGGCCGTAGGTCTGGTCGCCCACCACCGGATGTCCAAGGTGCTGCATGTGGACGCGGATCTGGTGCGTGCGCCCGGTCTCGAGCCGGCATTCGACGAGGGTGGCCTCGACGGCGTCGCGCAGGTAGTGGCGCAGGACGCGAAAGTGCGTTACTGCGGCGCGTGCGCCGCTCGACTCTTCATCAACCACCGCGATGCGCGTGCGCTGGCGCGGATCGCGCCCCAGCGGCGCGTCCACCTGCCCGGCGCGGGCCACGCACCCGGCCACCAGCGCCTCGTACTCGCGGCGCACGCTGCGCGCGGCCAGCTGGCGCGTCAGCGCCGTGTGCGCGGCGAGCGTCCTGGCCACGACCATGAGGCCGCTGGTGTCGCGGTCGAGCCGGTGCACGATGCCGGCGCGCGGCACACCTTCCAGTTGCGGGGCGTGATGCAGGAGCGCGTTGAGGAGCGTGCCGTCCCAGTTGCCCGCCGCGGGGTGCACCACCAGCCCCGCCGGCTTGTCGATGACCATCAAGGCCTCGTCCTCGTGCACGATCGCCAGCGCAATCGGTTCGGGCGAGTAGGCGCGCGCGTCGGCGGCCGGCTGCGGCTGCACCGTCACGGCTTCGCCGCCGCGCAGGCGCCGGCTGGGAACTCCGGCGACCGCATCGACCAGCACGTGGCCACTCTCGATCCAGGCCTTCAGGCGATTGCGCGAGATCTCCGGCAGACGTCCGGCCAGCCATGCGTCCAGGCGCGCTCCGGCCGCCGCCATGGGTACGGCGAGCGAGGTCGGAGCGGGACCCGCGCCGTTATAATTTGTCTCCTGCGGCACAGAAGGTGTTTCCATGAGTTCGAATCCTAGCCCAAGGCCCGGTGCCTCGCGCCTGCGCGCGTGTATCGCAGCCTGCGCGGCTGCGCTGTTGGTCGCGGCCTGCTCGTCGCCCGAGGTCAGGGACGAGACCGCGGGCTGGTCGGCGCAGAAAATCTATACCGATGCGCGCGAAGAAATGCGTACCGGCAGCTGGGAACGCGCCATCAAGCTCCTCGAGGCGCTCGAGTCCAAGTACCCGTTCGGGCGCTTCGCGCAGCAGGCCCAGCTCGACATCGCCTATTCCTACTGGAAGAACAACGACCTGGCTTCTGCAGTGGCGGCCTGCGACCGTTTCATCAAGCTCTACCCGAACCATGAGCACATCGACTATGTGTTGTACCTGCGCGGTTTGATCCATTTCAACGAAGACCTGGGCTTCGCGGGCAAGATCACGCGCCAGGACCAGACCGAGCGCGACAACCGCGGCGCGCGCGAATCCTTCGACACCTTCAAGAACCTGGTCGCGCGCTTTCCCGACAGCAAGTATTCCGAAGACGCGCGGCTGCGCCTTCGCTACCTGATCAACGCGCTGGCCCAGTACGAAATCCACGTCGCACGCTATTACATGCGCCGCGGGGCCTTCGTCGCCGCTGTCAACCGCGCCCAGTTCCTGATCCAGAACTACCCGAACACGCCTGCCAACGAGGAGGCCTTATTTGTCATGTTCAAGGCCTACGAGGCCATGGGCATGAACGACCTGCGCGATTCAGCCAAGCGCGTGCTCGATCTCAATTTTCCCAAAAGCGAGCTGGTGCGCAACAACGGGCCCAGGAGCACCGAACCCTGGTGGAAGCTCTGGTAGAGGTCCGGCCCCGCGTGGGCCGGACCGCGACTGCCTGACACGACTCACCCGGTCAGGCGGCGGCCGTGATCCCCTCGTCGCGAATGTATTGCAGGACGATCTCGTCCATCGAGGCGTCGTGCACGAATCCCATCGACAACGCACGCGGAGTGGACAGGCGTGCCGCCCAGGTCTTGACGATCGCCTGAATTCGTTCGTCCTTGAAGAAACGAACGCGCGCAACGGCCGCATCACCGCCGTGCTTGCGCAGCGCTTCGATCATCTGCGCGACGCTGACGGTGATGCCCGGCAGGCTCAGTGAGCGCACATCGCCGAAGGCTTCGCTGGGCAATTCGTAGGCGCGCACCAGGTTGGCAACAACGCGCGCCGGAGAACACATCCACATCAGGGTCTCGGGCGGCACCGGACAGGCGTAGTTGACGCCATTGAGCGGCTCGCGGATCACGGCGCTGGCAAACGATGACGCGGCAGCATTGGGCTTGCCGGGACGCACCGATACCGTCGGGATGCGCACGGCACGGCCGTCGATGAACTTGCGCCGGTTGTAGTCGGCGACCAGCACCTCGCCCATGAGTTTTTGCGCGCCGTAGGACGCCTGTGGCGTAGGCGTGGTGGTGTCGTCAAGTACTTCCGGCAGTGGCGTACCGAATACGGCGATCGAACTGGCGAACAACACGCGTGGACGATTGCCGGCCTTGCGGCAGGATTCCAGCAGCAGGCGCGTGCCGTCGAGGTTGACGCGCATGCCGAGCTCGAAATCGGCTTCCGCCTGGCCGCTGACCACCGCCGCGAGATGAAACACGCCGTCGGTGTCCAGGCCCAGCGCCTCGGCGACTGCACCGTGGTTGGTCACCTCTCCGCGCAGAAAATGGATGCGGGGATCCTCGATCGGCCTGGCCGGCGGCGCCACGTCAAGCAGCGTGATGCGCTTGATCGGGCGACGCTGGCCTGCGGCATCGACACTGTCGCCCTGCGCCAGCAGGGCGCGCGCGACGCGCTGCCCGAGGAAACCGGCGCCGCCGGTGATCAGGATATTCATGTGGGTATGGAGGCCGAAAGAAGGGGAAAAGCTCTCACGATTCTAGAGCATGCGCCGGAAGCGACAGGAAGTCACGCGCCGCGCTCGCGTCGCGCGTGCGACGCATCGGCGGCAGCGCCTGCCACAGGCGCCGGCCGTAGGGCTTGTCGGTGATGCGCGTATCGCAGATGACCAGGACGCCACGATCGGTCTCGTCGCGGATCAATCGCCCTGCCCCCTGCTTCAACGCGATGGCCGCATGCGGAACCTGATATTCCATGAAGGGATTGCGCCCTGCCGCGCGCAGGGCATCGATGCGCGCCGCGAGTACCGGATCGTCGGGCGGCGCAAAAGGCAGTTTGTCGATCACCACCAGCTTGAGCGCCTCACCGCGCACGTCGACGCCCTCCCAAAAAGACTGGCTGGCGACCAGCACCGCGTTGCCCAGCCTGCGAAAGCGCTCCAGGAGTTCGCTGCGCGAGCCCTCGCCTTGCAACAACAGCGGCAGATCCAGGCCCTGGCGCGGCATGCGCTCGGCAAGCAGTTCATGGGCGCGACGCATGGCGCGCAGGGTGGTGAAGAGCAGGAACGCGCCACCGCCGCCGGCTTCGATCAAGGGCAGTGCCACATCGACGACGCGCTCGGTGAATTCCGGCGCCAATGGGTCGGGCATCTCGGCCGGCACATACAGCAGCGACTGGCGTTCGTAGTCGAAGGGGCTGGGCCAGGCGCGCGCGCGCGCGCCGGCCAGCGCATCCAGCCCAAGCTCCCCCAGGTACAACGAAAAATCCTCTTTGACCGCCAAGGTGGCGGAGGTGAAGATCCAGGCACGGCGATCGGCCTCGATCTGGGCACGAAACAGTGGCGCGACCGACAACGGCGTCAAATGCAGTTGAAAACCGGGTCCGAAACTCTCGACCCAACGCACTGCCGCACCGATATCCGCCAAAGGGGCGGGTGCATCGCTGTTGGCCGCCGCGTCCGGCGCTTTGACTTGCGCACCCGCCACGGTGTTCGGCTGTGCGCTCTGCGTCGGGGCATCCGATGCCTCCATCCAGCCACGCAGTTCCTCGGCCGCTGCCAGGCTGCGCTGCCAGACCGTGGCAATGCCCTCGGCACGCTCCGCCTGCGCCGCCAGCGCCGTTGCCAGTGCGCCGAGTCTTTTTTCAATCACCGCCAGCGCATCTGCCAGCGCTTCACGCGAGCGCAGTCGCAGAAACGCGGAACGTTGCTGTCCTTCGCCCAGAACCAGGCGCGCGTCTCGTACCGCCGTCTCAAGCGCCCGGGTCAGGGCCGGCCAGTCGGCTGCTTCGCGTGCCGCCCCCATCGCCTCGGCCAGCGCATCGCGCGCCAGGTCCATGAGCTGCCCGCTGGTGGTGGTGCGGCCAAAGAAGAGTCGCGCCGTCTCCGGCAGCTGGTGCGCCTCGTCCATGATCACGGTGTTGCAGCGCGGCAGCAACTCGGCCATGCCTTCGTCCTTGAGCATGACGTCGGCAAAGAACAGGTGGTGGTTGACGACCACCAGATCGGCCTCGAAGGCGTCGCGGCGCGCCGCCATCACATAGCAGTCCTTGTAGTGCGCGCAGTTCTGGCCCAGGCAGTTCTCGCGCGTGGATGTAACGTGTCCCCACACCGCCGCATTTTCGGGAATCTGGGCGAATTCGGCGCGGTCGCCCGAGGCCGTCGCCGCATGGCCGCGCGCGATCATCTGCAACAGACGGGCGTCCTCGCGCGAGGGCAGCCTGCCCCCTGCCAGGGTACGCTCCAGGTGGTGGTGGCACACATAATTGGCGCGCCCCTTGAGGAGTGCCACCGTGACCGGCGCCTTGAGCGCGCGGCGCACCGCGGGAATGTCGCGGTGGAACAGCTGGTCCTGCAGCGTCTTGGTACCGGTCGAGATGATCACCTTGCCGCCGGCCAGCAGCGCCGGCACCAGGTAGGCGACGGTCTTGCCGGTACCGGTACCGGCCTCGAGCACGGCCACGCCTTCGCTGCGGATCGCGGCCAGGATCTCCTCGGCCATCTCGACCTGCTGGGCGCGATGCCGGTACGACGGGATCGCTTCCGCCAGCGGCCCGTCGGCTGCGAAAAGCCTGCCCAGGTCCGGGCCGTCGCCGCTCACTCGATCTTGATGTTCATGGCGCGCACCGCCGGGATCCAGCGCGCGCGCTGCTGCGCGCTGAAAGCCTCGGCCGACTCTATGGTGGCGCCACCGAGGTGCTCGGCGCCGAAAGAGGCGATGCGCGCGCGGACATCCGGCAGGTTGAGCGCCCGGTTGAGCTCGGTGTTCATGCGCTGCACGATGGCCCGCGGCGTCGCGCGCGGCGCCACCAGGCAGTTCCAGGTGTAGGACTCGTAGTTCGGCACCCCGGCTTCGGCGAAGGTCGGCACGTCGGGATACTCGGCGTTGCGCTTGCCATGCACGCCCAGGATGCGCATCGCACCGGTGCGATGGTGCGGCCCGGCGGTCGGAAAGCCGTCGAAGACCAGGTCGATGTTGCCGGCCAGGAGATCGGCCATGGCCGGACCATTGCCCTTGTAGGGCACATGCAGCAGGTCCACGCCGGCCGCCTGCTTGAAAGCTTCGCCCACGATGTGACTGATCGAGCCGTTGCCGGCCGACCCGTAGGTGATGCGCCCCGGGTTGGCGCGCGCCGCGGCGAGAAATGCGGCCATGTCGTTCCACGCGCCCTTTTTTGACACCAGGAGCAACGGGGTCGAGGAGATCAGCCCAATGGTGATGAGGTCGCGCTCGACGTCGAAGGGCAGGTTGCGGTACAGCGCGGGGTTCATGACCAGCTGCGAACTGGTACCCAGGCCGAACACGGTGCCATCCGCTGCCGCCTTGACCACCGCCTCGGTGCCGATCATCCCGCCGGCCCCGGCGCGGTTCTCGACGGTGACCGGCTGGCCGAGTGCCTCGGCCAGTTTGGGCGCCAGGACGCGCGCGATGATGTCGTTGCCGCTGCCCGGCGCGAAAGCGACGATGATGCGGATCGGCCGCGTCGGCCAGTTCTCCTGCGCCAGGGTAGCCCCTGCGACTGGAAACAGCACCCCTGTCGCAAGCAGGCGACGTCGTGCCGGGGAAGCGATGGTCATGGCGATTCTCCTTACTTGCCGGTCCAGTTGGGTTTGCGCTTCTCGGCGAATGCCGCACGCCCCTCGCGTGCGTCCTCGGTCAGCGCGGAAATCATGATCTGCGACTCGAGGAAGGAGATGGACTGCTCGAAGGTCATGTCGGCAGCCGCCTTCATCATGGCCTTGCCGCGACGGATCGCGGTAGGCGACTTGTCAACCAGACGTCCCACCAGCCAGTCGGTCTTCGCGTCGAGTTCGGCGGCCGGCACGACGTAGTTGACCAGCCCTATGTCGGCCGCGCGCGACGCCGTGATCGGCTCGCCAGTGAGGCACATCTCGGCTAAGTGCCGCGGCCCGATCAGGTGCTGCATGACCGCGAGCACCTGCGCCGGGAACACCCCGACCTTGACCTCGGGCAGGCCGAAGGTGGCGTGATCGGCCGCCACGCCCATGTCGCACATCGAAAACAGTCCCATGCCGCCGGCCATGCAGTGACCATTGACGCGCGCGATCAGCGGAATGGTCGAAGCCCAGGCGCGCCTCAAGAGATCGGCGAAATCCAGATGCGGCTGCGACGGGTCGTACTGGAAGGATCCCGAGCCACGGGCCAGGTCCGCGCCGGCGCAAAAGGCCTTGCTGCCCGTGCCGGTGATGACGATGGCGCGAATGGTCGGATCCGCTTCGGCCTGCGTGAAGCCGGCGTTGATGCCGGCCAGAGCCGCGGGGCTCATGGCGTTGCGCCGCTCCTCGCGGTTGATGGTGAGCCACAGCGCGGGCCCGCGGCGCTCTATCAACAGATCTTCACTCGCACTCACGTCGCCATCCTCTTCGGGAAAAAGTCGCTGCGCGCATTCTACGGGCCTCGCACCTGCCCGCCGTGCGCTGCCGCCGGCGTGCTACATTCCCGCGGCCCCTCAATTCAAGCGGAGACCTTCCCATGTCGATTCAACGCATCAACGCCGGCCCACGCATGAGCTCAGCCGTGGTCCACGGCAACACCGTCTACTTGGCCGGGCTGACCGCCGACGACCGCACGCTCGACGTCAAGGGCCAGACCCGCCAGATCCTGGCCAAGATCGACAAGTTTCTGGCCGAAGCCGGCACCGACAAATCCAAGCTGCTCTCCGCCAACATCTGGCTCACCGACATCAGCACCTGGAGCCAGATGAACGAAGTCTGGGATGCCTGGGTGTCGCCCGGCAACACGCCGGCGCGCGCCACGGTCGAGGCCAAGCTCGCTGCGCCCGGGCTGTCGGTCGAGATCATGGTGCAGGCAGCCAAGTAGGCCCAAGCCGCACGCGCGCGGTTCAGCGCAACTGCGCGTAGATCCGTTCGGCCAAGGCGCGACTCACGCCTTCGACCGTGGTCAAGTCCTCGACGCTGGCCCGGCGCACGCCCTGCAGCCCGCCAAAGCGCGCCAGCAGGCGTTGCCGGCGCTTCGGGCCGACACCTTCGATGTCTTCCAGCGTGGAGGTCACGCGCGCCTTGTCGCGCTTGGCGCGCTGCCCGGTGATGGCGAAGCGGTGCGCCTCGTCGCGCACGGTCTGGATCAGATGCAGCGCCGGGTTGTCCGGGGTCAGGTTTGTCTCGGGGCGACCGTCGGTGAAGACCAGGGTTTCCAGCCCGGGCTTGCGTTCTTCACCCTTGGCGACGCCCACGATCAGGGGTTCAACGAGGCCCACCTCGGCTAACACCTGGCGGGCGATCTCGACCTGGCCGCGCCCACCGTCGATCAGCACCAGGTCGGGCTTGATGCCCTCGCCGGCGGCGACCTTCTCGTAGCGCCGCGTCAGGACCTGGCGCATGGCCGCGTAGTCATCGCCGGGCGTGATGCCGGTGATGTTGAAGCGCCGGTACTCGCCTGACTGCATCTTGTGGTGGTGATAGACCACGCAGGAAGCCTGGGTCGCTTCGCCCATCGTGTGGCTGATGTCGAAGCATTCGATGCGCAGCATCTCCAGACCTTCTGCGGGTTCCTCAAGCGCAAGTATCTCGGCCAGGCGTCGCGTGCGCGCCTGCGCGGTGCCGCGCTCGGAGAGCAGGCGGTCCAGCGCAATGCCGGCGTTCTTCTCGGCCATGGTCAACCACAGGCGACGCTGTTCCTGGGGAAAGCGGATCACCGCGACGCGCCGCCCGGCGTCGCCCGAGAGCGCCTCGGCCAATTCCTCGACCTCGGCGAAATCCTGGTTGATGACGATGGCTGGCGGGATGAAGCGCCCTGGATAGTGCTGCACCATGAAGGCCGAGAGCACGTCGGCCGCGCTCGCATCCTCGACATGCTGCGGGAAGAACTGCTTGTCGCCCAGATGGCGCCCGCCGCGCACCATCGCCAGGCTGACGCAGGCGTGCCCCTGGCGCACCGCGCAGGCGATGACGTCGACATCGGTCTCGCCGGCCGCTTCGGCGCCCTGTGCCTGCAGCACTCGGGAAAGTGCGCCGATGCGGTCGCGGATCGCCGCGGCGTCCTCGAAGGCCAGTGCCTCGGCCTTTTTCAACATCTCCGCCTGCAGTTCGTCGAGTACCTCGTGCGGCCGGCCGGACAGGAAGCGCGCCGCATCGCGCACGTCACGTGCGTAGGCTTCCGGCGTCACCAGGCCGACGCAGGGGGCACTGCAGCGCGCGATCTGGTGCAAGAGGCAGGGCCGCGATCGGTTGGCAAAGACGGTGTCATCGCAGGTGCGCAGGCGAAACACCTTCTGCAGGATCTGGATCGACTCGCGCACCGCCCAGGCGTTGGGAAAAGGCCCAAAGTACTGGTGCTTCTTGTCCAGGCTGCCGCGGTAGAAGCGGATCTGCGGGTAGCCGTGCCCGGTCACCATCAGGTAGGGGTAGCTCTTGTCGTCGCGAAACAGGATGTTGTAGCGTGGCGCAAGTTCCTTGATGAGGTTGTTCTCGAGCAGCAGCGCCTCACCTTCGGAGCGCGTGACTGTCACCTCGACCCGCGCGATCTTCTCGACCATGTGCGCGATGCGCGGGCTGGCGTGTGTCTTCTGGAAGTACGAGGACACGCGCTTCTTCAGGTCGCGCGCCTTGCCCACGTAGAGCACGTTGCCGGCCGCGTCGATGTGCCGGTACACGCCGGGCAGGCCCGGACAGGTGCGCAGGAAGGCGGCGCTGTCGAAGCGCGCAGCGCACGTAGACTCCGTGGACGCATCCGGCGTGGCGGGCGCATGTGCCGTTTCTGCGCATTCGCCCTGGGCCATCGGCTTGCTCATGCCGGAAATTCTAGCCCGCCCCTACAATCCGGCGACCGCCCTTGTGAAACGCACCGAGGAACCCGATCATGTTCATGCGCAACGCCTGGTACGTCGCCGCCTGGGACCACGAGGTCAGCGCCGCGAAGCCGTTCGGCCGCATCCTTTTGGGTGAACCGGTGGTCCTGTACCGGCGCGGCGACGGCGGTGTAGTCGCACTCGAGGATCGCTGCTGCCACCGCCACTATCCGCTGCACCAGGGGCGCATCGTCGGCGACGCGATCCAGTGCCACTATCACGGCTTCACCTACGACGCCAGCGGCCAATGCGTACGCATCCCCGGCCAGACCGAGATTCCACCGGGAGCGCGGGTCAGGCGTTACCCGGTGATCGAGCGCAATCACTGGATATGGGTGTGGATGGGCGACCCGGCCGCTGCCGATCCGGCGCTCATCACCGACTTTCACTGGCTCGATGACCCGCTGTGGCGTGCCAAGGGCGCGGTCTACCACGTCAAGGGCAGCTACGAACTCGTCATCGAGAACCTGCTCGACCTGACACACCTGTCCTTCGTGCACCAGTCCACCATCGGCAACAGCGCCACCGCCGAGGCCGCGCAGGTGCGCGCGCTGCGCGGCGCGGACGAGGTCACCGTAGTGCGCTGGATGGTCGACACCCCGCCGCCGCCGACCTACGTCAAGGCCGGCGGCTTCGCGGGGAACGTCGATCGCTGGCAATTCATCCGCTTCGACCCGCCCTGCTTCGTGCGCCTGGATGTCGGTGCCACCGACACCGGTCGCGGCGCGCGCGAGCGCAAGACCGCGGCATTCGCAGCCGAAGGTCAGCTGCCGGGCGGCATCGAGATGCGCAACCTGAACGCGATCACTCCAGAGACCGCGGGCACCTGCCATTACTTCTGGGCGCAGGCACACAATTTCCTGCTCGATCGCCCGGAGGTGACCGAGATGCTGTTCCAGCAGATCGACACCGCCTTCCGCCAGGACTGGGAAGTGTTCGAACACCAGCAAAAGTGGATCGACCTGGACCGCGCTGCACCACGCGTGGACGTCAACGCCGACGCTGGGCAGCTGGCCGCGCTGCGGCTGCTGCACCGACGCATCGCCGAGGAGGCGGGCACGCGGGCCTAGGCGTCGAGAACGGCCCGAGCGCGCGCAAAGACCGCCTCGAACATCGGCGCAGTCAGGCGCCCGGTGTTGGTGTTGTAACGGCTGCAGTGGTAGCTGTCGATCAGCGTCACCCCTCCAGGCAGCGCGTGTTCTGCGCCGTGCGCGAACTTGGCGCAGGACTTGCGCTGCCCCAGTGCACTCAATAGCGCGCCATGCGCGATCAGTCCCAGCGCGACGATGACCCGCGCTCCGGGCTGCGCCAGGTCAGCCCTCAGGTAGCGATTGCACTCGCGGATTTCGGCGATGTCAGGCTTGTTGTCCGGCGGCAGGCACTTGACCGCGTTGCTGATGCGCGTGTCCACGAGCTTGAGGTCGTCATCCCCGTCCGGCGCGAACTTGCCGCGCGAAAAACCATACTTCGCCAGCGTCGCGTACAGCAGGTGCCCGGCATAGTCGCCCGTAAATGGTCGGCCGGTGCGGTTGGCGCCGTGCATGCCGGGCGCCAGGCCGACGATGACCAGGCGCGCATTGCCCGGCCCGAAAGGGGCGACCGGCTTGCAGAAATAGGTTGGATGCTCGCTTCGGACCTGGTCAAGGAAGGCTGCCAGGCGCGGGCAGGCGCGGCAGTCGGCGCGGTAGGATGCGGAGTTCATGGGCACGAATGCTAGCCGATGCGCGAAGGTCGCCCGCGCGACGGCCATCGCGCCGCGTAACCACCGCTCTGCGACAGGATAGCCATGCAGCCTTCGCCTTCCACGACAGTTCGCACCATGTGCCCGATGAACTGTCACCCGACCCTGTGCGGCATGCTCGCGGAAGTGCGCGACGGGCGCCTGCTGTCGGTGCGCGGCGACGAGGCCAATCCGGACAGCGAGGGCTTTCTCTGTATCCGCGGCCAGGCCTC
>JBJXGS010000137.1:0-3355 GCA_046160545.1 Burkholderiales bacterium | reverse complement strand
GTTCGCTCCACGCGACCATCACGCCGGCTTTGTCCGCCGCGGCGAGGAGGGCCAGGGAATTGGCTTTCAGTTGCGCCAGGTTGCTGGCCTTGCCGGCCAGGCCTTTCTGGAAGTCCCACATCACCAGCGCCGTGCGCCCCGGGTCGATGAGGTCGGCGAAGGTTGTCGGCAGGTCTTGGAAATTGAGCGGGAGGGAGGTCGTCATCAGAGCATGCTAGCAGGGGCAGGCGGCGTCGCGCAGGGCGGGCCGGTTCCCAAGGCAGGGAGGGAAATCCGCCGGCGGCCGGGGAGTCGGGACCGGCCTAGGTCGAATCGCTCTTGTCGGGCCGCCAGCCGCTAGCGACCGCATGGGCGGACTTGAACTGCAGGGGGCCGCTCTCCAGGTCGCTCTGCATGGTGTCATTCCAGCGGTTGAACCAGCCGAAGTAGGCGATGACGGCAACGATCTCCACGATCTGGTCTTCGCTGAAGTGCCGGGAGAGCTCCGCGAAGTGCGCGTCGGTGACGGTCGGCGGCGCGCTGCCGGCCGCGAGCGAGAGTTCCAGCGCGGCGCGCTCGGCGGCGGAAAACATGGCATTGGTGCGGAATTCCCAGACCGCATCGATCTTCTCCTGGGCCAGCGTGGTGCGGCGCGCGCCGTTGTAGACGGTATGCGCGGTGCAATAGCGGCAGCCGGCCGCGTTGCTGACCACATGCGCGACGAGCCACTTGAGCTCGGCAGGCACGCTGCCCGGGTCGAGCATGACCACCTGTGCAAGGCGGTGCATGGCCTCCACCAGCCCGGGCTTGCGGGCCATGGTGCGCAGGCAATTGTTGAGCGAGATGCCGGTCGGCTGCACCGCATCGGGAAGCGCGATGCCGCGTTGCAGGAGTTCCGCGTCGTCCAGGGGTCTGATCCGGGCCATGGCGGCGCTATGCCTGGTGTACCGGCCGAACTGCGCGGCTGACGCCGCGCAACCCGGTCGCTGGCGCGCGAAACAACTGCCCCGCGCCGGTGGTGAGGTACAGGCTGTCCAGCCCGGCATCGCCGAAGGTGCAGCGCATCGGCAGGTCCGTCGGCGCCGGGAAGCTGGCCACGATCTGTCCGGCCGGGGAGAACATCATCACGAACGGGCCGGAGCCGCTGCCCGCTGCGCCGCCGCAGGCTATCAAGTTGCCGTCGCTTGTGACGCACAAGCCTTCTATGCCGCGCTCGCCGGCGCCGAAAACGTGCAGCACCAGGGCGGCGCCGGCCGAGCCGTCCGCCCCCAGGCGATAGGCGCGCAGGGTGCAGGGGCGCCGGTCTTGCTCCGGGTCGCCGTCGGCCACATACAGCGTGGCCTCATCCGGGGAAAGGGCCAGCGCGCGCGGCGCGACGGTGTCGCTTGTCACTCGTACAAGCGACCACACCTGGCGCTGGTCGCGCTGCAGACGCAGTACCGACGCGTGCTCCAGGAACGGGAAGATGCCGTCCGGGCCGAACGGCGGCACCGGGTTGTGCGGGTCGGTGAACCACACGCGGCCAAGGCTGTCGATGACCAGGTCGGTCGGCTGGTTGTGGTGCCGGCCGTCGAGAAGGTCGCAGGTCTGTACCGTCCTGCCATCAGGCAGGAAGCGGATCACGCGCCGTCCGCCTTCCTGGGCGCCGAACACCGAGCCATCCTCCGCCACTGCGATGCCATTGGTGCGGCCGGTGTAATTGCGGAAATCGGTGAGCCGGGCGGTCCCGGGATCGAAGCGCAGGATGCGTTCCTCCAGGACTGCGGAAAACAGCATGGCGCTGCCATCCCAGGCCAGGCCACCGGTGCGGCCCTTGAACGGGCCGGCAACGAGTTCGAAGTTCCACGCCATCATCGCATCCCCTGCATCACCAGCGCACCGCGCCGGGAATGGCCACCCTCGTCCGGGTCAGCCAGCCGAGCATCACCACGTAGAGCGTGCGGTTGTCGTCATCGCCGAAGCAGAAGTTGCCCGGGTGGCCGGGCACCTTCAGGCGGGCGAGCACCGCCCCGTCGGGCGCATGCACCCAGATGCCGCCGGGGCCGGTGGTGTACAGATTGCCTTCGGCGTCGCACTTCATGCCGTCCGGAATGCCGGGGTCGGGATGGGTCTGGCGGTGGAACAGGCGCGCCGGACCGACGCGCCCCCCGGCGTCGAGATCGTAGACCCGAATCAGCTTCTCGCGGGTGTCGTTGACGTAGAGCAGAGATTCGTCGGGCGAGAGGCAAATGCCGTTCGGATAGACGAACTCATCAGTCACCAGATGCACCACGCCATCCGGCGCGATGCGGAACACGCCCTGGAAGTCGAGATATTTCTGCAGATCGTCGCCGACCATGCCGACGTTCACCAGGCCCCCCTGCGGGTCGGTGAAGAAGATCGAGCCGTCGGAGCGCATGCAGATGTCGTTCGGGCTGTTGAGCTTCATGCCCTGCCAGTGCGATGCCAGGGTCGTGCGCGTGCCGTCGGCCTCAAGCCGCCAGACCGTGCGATTGCCCCAGCCGGCGATCACCAGGCGCCCCTCGCGGTCCATGCACATGCCATTGGCGCGGCCGGAAGGGGCGTGCGCAATGCGCTGACCTTCCTGCGCATCCCAGGTCTGGATGTTGTCCCCGCAGATGTCGGTGAACAGCAGGCGCCGGCGACGCCGGTCCCAGGCCGGCCCTTCGCCGAACAGGATGTCGCGGCCGATGACCTCCAGCGGCATGCTCGCCTCGAACAAGCTGGCGCCGCGGCCGGCGCGCATGTCGACTTCCATCGACACGGTCTGCCCGAACGGCAGCGCTACGGCATAGGCCATGATCTCAGGCTCCCGTCCAGGCTTCCTTGGCGAAGGCGTTGCAGTCCGTGACGGCGTCGATGACCACCGGCCGACCGGCGCCAAGCGCCCGGGAAAGCGCCGCGGGCAGGTCGTCGGGGTTCTCCACGCGTATGCCGACGCAGCCGAACGAACGCGCGACGTCGGAAAAGTCGACATCGTTGAAGCCCCACATTTCACGCGCCGCTGCCGGCTGCTTGCCGCCGTAGGCGGCGTCGAAGTGCGGGATTTCCTGGTTGAGCGAGCTGTTGTTGTTGACCACCACCACTAGGTTGATGCCATAGCGCGCCGCCGTTTCCAGCTCGGCGATGTGGTAGTAGAGCGCGCCGTCGCCGGCGAAGCAGACCACCGGCGTGTCCGGCAGCGCACACTTGACGCCCATCGCGCCGGGCAGCGACCAGCCCAGCGAGCCGGCGGCGCGTATCAGCCGCTGGCCCGGCTTGTCGAAGTCGACCATGGTGCCGGCCCAGATGCCGGAATGTCCGGTATCGGCGACCAGCACGCCGCCGGCGGGCAGGGCGCGCGCGATCTCGCGCATCAGGCGCTCCGGGCGCATCG
>JBJXGS010000136.1:0-6205 GCA_046160545.1 Burkholderiales bacterium | reverse complement strand
TCGACCAGCGATGTTGAAATCAAAACCCAGGCCCCAATACACTGCCTTGGTCTACAACGGATCGACTCGCTTCGCGCCGCAGATCTCGGACCGCTCCAGGCTCATACCTGAATTGGAAACGACTGTGCGCAGTCGACGCTGCGCGGACTCGAGGGTGTTGACGAGCAGCATCGTGATCGTCATCGGGCCCACGCCGCCGGGAACCGGCGTGATCGCCGAGGCCACCTGCGAGACACCGGCAAAGTCGACGTCGCCGCACAATTTGCCGGCATCGTTGCGGTTCATCCCGACATCGATCACGATCGCATCCGGCTTCACCATCTCGGCGGTGACCGTGTTGCGCCGCCCGACCGCGGCGACCAGCACGTCGGCCTGGCGCGTGTACTGTGCCAGGTTCGCGGTGGCGCTGTGGCAAATCGTGACCGTCGCATTCGCTTGCAACAGCAGCAGCGCCATCGGTTTGCCCACCGTGTTGCTGCGGCCGATGACGACCGCGTGGCGGCCGCGCAGGTCGATGCCGGTGCTCTCGATCAACTTCATGCAACCGTAGGGCGTGCAGGGCCGGAACCCCTCCAGGCCGCTCGCCAGCTCGCCGGCACTCAGCACCGAGAAACCATCGACATCCTTCTCGGTCGATATCGTCTCGATCACCTTGTGGGCGTTGATGTGCCTGGGCAGCGGCATCTGGACCAAGATGCCGTGTATCGACGCGTCGCTGTTGAGGGCCCGGATGCGCCCCAGCAATTCGGCTTCCGGCAGCGTGGCGTCGTACTTCTCGAACACCGAATGCAGGCCTGCTTCGGCGCACGCCTTGACCTTGTTGCGCACGTAAACCTGGCTCGCCGGGTCTTCCCCGACGAGGATGACCGCGAGCCCGGGCTTGTGGCCGCGTTCGGCGAGTGCCGCGGCGCGGCTTGCGACATCGGCACGAATCTGGCGCGAAAGCGCTGTGCCGTCGATCAGCTGGGCGCTCATGGGTGTGTGCGCTGTGGTGGCAGGCGGGCCGCGGCGCCGATGTGAGGCCGGCGTGACCTGGCCTGGCGTCGGGTCGAGATCAGGTCTTGGCCTGTGCGCCCAAGGCGATCTTGAGCAAGTCGGCCACCGTGTTGGCGTTGAGCTTTTCCATGATGTTGGCGCGGTGCGCCTCCACCGTTTTGATGCTGATGCCCAGGTCATCGGCGATCTGCTTGTTCAACCGCCCGGCGACGATGCGCTCGAGGACCTGCGCTTCGCGCGTCGTCAGGCGCGAAAGCAGCGCATCCCGGCTGGCCGCCTCCTGGTGTTGCGAAAACGCAGAGCGTGCCTGCTCAAGCATGCCTTCGACGAGGCCGAGCAGTTCGTCTTCCTTGAACGGCTTCTCGATGAAATCCATCGCGCCCTTCTTCATCGTCGTCACTGCCATCGGCACGTCGCCGTGCCCGGTGATGAAAACGATGGGCAGCGGCGAGCGCCGTTCCATCAATCGGTCTTGCAGTTCCAGGCCGCTCATGCCGTCCATGCGGATGTCGGCGATCAGGCAGGCGACTTCACGCGGGTCGAAGCGGGAGAGGAAGGATTCGGCCGAATCGAAGCACTTGACCCGGTAGTCCTTGCCTTCGAGCAACCACTGCAGGGAATCCCGAACCGCCTCGTCGTCATCGACGACGTAGACCGTACCCTTTTTCGGAATCAGGCTCATGGAATGACCGCCGGGTTGGTTGGGAGCGCACCTTCGATGCGCGGCGATTCGACGGGCAGCGTGAACGAGAAGCGGCAACCCACCGTGGCGTTTCCATTGTAGAGGTTCTGCGCCCGCATCCGGCCGCGGTGACTCTCGATGATCGAGCGGCACAGGCTCAGGCCGATGCCCAGGCCGTCGGCCTTGGTGGAGAAGAAGGCCTCGTACAGGCGCGCGATCACCTCTTCGCGCAGCCCCGGGCCCATGTCCGTGACGCTGAACTCGATCACACCCCCTTCTTCGGGGGTGTGGCGCGGGACGACGCGCAGCTCGATCTTGCGCCGCGCCGGTGGCAGCTGCGCGTTGTCGATCGCCTCGGCCGCATTCCTGAGCAGATTGAGCACCACCTGCTCGATCAGGATCGGGTCGACCATCAGGCGCGGCAGCCGCTGCGCGACGTAGGTCTGGATCGTGACGCTGCGGCGGCGCAATTCGATGTCGGCCAGGTCCACCGCGTCGTCGATGATGGCGCGCGCCTCGGCCGGTTGGCGCTGCGGCTCGCTGCGCTTCACGAACGCGCGGATTCGATGGATGATCTGCCCGGCGCGCTGTGCCTGACGTGACGTCTTCTCGAGCGCGGCGATCAGATCGTCCTGATCGATGCTGCCGCTCTTGACGCGCGACACCATGCCGTTGCAGTAGTTGGTGATGGCTGTCAACGGCTGGTTCAGCTCGTGCGCGACCGACGAGGCCATTTCGCCCATCGTCACCAGGCGGCTCGTCATCTGCGCCTTGTCGGCCTGCTGCGCGGCCTGGAGTTCGGCCTGCTTGCGCGCGGTGATGTCGGTGGCGATCAGCATCTGCGCCAGACGACCATCGGTCCATTGCAGGTAGCGCGCGCGCACGTCGAACCACTTCTGCAACGGGTCGACGAGCACTTCGCGCGAGTCTGATCCGGCTTCGGTCAGCTCCTGGGTCGGCAGGCCGCCGAGACTCTCCACCGCGTCGTCCATTTCGGCCAGGTAGGGCCGGCCCGGCTCGACGCCGGCGAGCAGCGCGTGCCCTTGAGAATCGGCGCCGAACCAGAGGCGGTAGGAGCGGTTCGCGAACAGCAGTTCGCCCTGCTGAACCGAGAGCACCGAGACCGCGGCGTCGAGCCCTTCCAGCACCGTCGTGAAGCGTTCGTGCGACGCCGACAACTGATCGCGGATGCGCTTGGCTTCGGTGATGTTGGTCATCGACGTCATCCAGCCGGTCTGCTGCCCCTTGGGGTCGATCAGGGGCGAAACGTACATGCGCGAGTCGAACAGCACACCGTCCTTGCGGCGCACCTTGACCTCGATGCCGCCCGCCGGGCTGCGCCCCTGGAGTTCCTGCTGCAGCAGGCGCGAGTTCTCTTCGATCCGGTCCGGCGGCCAGTACGGGAAGGGCGGCTTGCGGCCGATCAGGTCGGCCTCGGTAAAGCCGGTCATCGCGCAGAACGCCGGATTGACGTAGGTGATGCGGCCGTCCTTGTCCATCGCGCGCATGCCGGTCAGCATCGAGTTTTCCATCGCGCGCCGGAAATTGGTTTCGTTGAGCAGCGCCAGTTGCATCTGGCCGCGGTTGCGCATGTGGCGCCAGGTGCCGAGCAGCATCCACACCGTGAGCACGGAAAGCGCCGCGACGATCCAGAACAAGGTGCTGCTGATCAGTCCGATCGATGTGCGGTAGCCCTGGCCGCGCAGGGTCAGTCCGTTGCCGGCTGGGGCGAGCGGCACCTCGTGAACGATCGACGGTCGGGCCGGCGCTGTACCGGGTGTGGGCATGATGGTGCCGGCGAGGATGCGTTCCTGGGCATCGAGGAGCACGATGGCATGGCGCGTCGAGACTTCGGCGGGCACGAAGTAGCGGATCAGGTTCTCGATCGAATATTCGGCGATCAGGGTGCCCGCGAACGCGTTTCTGTCGATCAACGGGATGTGCACCTGGAACACCGGGTTGCCATAGGCGTCGTTGAAGGGCTTCGAGTAGACCGGTTGACGCAGGGTGCGCGCGTTCTGGAAGGCCGACTCGGGTTCGCTGTTCTTGCCCTCGAGTGGAATCGACGTCGCATCGTCGGCGACCGACATGCCCGGTTCGGCTTGGAAGCTGTTCACCGAATGGCTGGCCTTGCGCGCCCGCGCTGCACTGAGCCAGATCAGGTTGGTGATCTCGGGCCGCTCCTGATTGAAGCTCTCGGCTTCGGCAAGGAAATCGGCCTGGTCGATGGTGCGCGTGACGATCTCGCGCGCGATGCGGACCAACTGCTCCTGGTTTTCGATCAGGCGCAGGCGGATCTGCTGTTGGGCGATTTCGGTGTCGCGCTTGACCGAGTCCTGCTCACGCTCGAACTCCTCATTGCGCAGATACCAAAAAGCCAAGATGATCGCGCCGAGAAACAACACGACCGACGCAAGCGGGCCGAAGGTTGCGTAGCGGTCCTGGCGCGCGACCGACTGGCGGCGCCACCATTGCCTGACAAATCGATTCAGCCAACTTTGCCGCCCGAGCTTGGGAACCGCGACCTCGGAGCGTGCTTGCATCCGGGCATTATCGAGGCGGCACCCTTGTTCATATTCCATTATATGAAATTCAAGATCATGATTTGAAATGAAAGCGCGGATGTGCGAGACTCCGCCCCGACCCCACCCCCCCAATCTCCGGAGGCAAGACATGTCAGCAATACCCGAGTCGCAATTCGGTTCAGCCGCCAACGATGCCGATTCGCAAGAGACCCGGGAATGGCTTGACGCACTCTCGGCGGTGGTCGCCGCCGAAGGCCCGGAACGGGCGCATTTCCTGCTGGAGCAATTGCTCGAACACGCGCGCCAGAGCAGCATCGACATGCCGTTCTCGGCCAACACCGGGTACGTCAACACGATCGAGCCCGCAGACGAAGAACACAGCCCCGGCAACCTGGAACTCGAAGGTCGACTGCGCGCCTACATGCGCTGGAACGCGATGGCGCTGGTGGTCAAGGCGAATCGCCACAACCCCGACGACGGCGGTGACCTGGGCGGCCACATCAGCAGCTTTGCCAGCCTGGCGCACATGTTCGCGGCCGGCTTCAACCACTTCTGGCACGCCGACAGCCCGGCTCACGGCGGGGACCTCCTGTACATCCAGGGCCACAGCGCGCCGGGCATCTACGCCCGCGCATTTATGGAAGGGCGCATCACCGAAGACCAGATGCTCAACTTCCGTCAGGAAGTCGGCGGCGCGGGCTTGTCGAGTTACCCGCACCCGAAACTGATGCCGGCGTTCTGGCAGTTCCCTCGGGCCCCTGATGTCGATCTACCAGGCGCGCTTCCTCAAGTATCTGCACGCACGCGGCATTGCCGACACCGCCAAGCGGAAGGTCTGGGTCTTCTGCGGCGACGGTGAGATGGATGAACCCGAGTCGCTCGGCGCCATCGGACTGGCCGCGCGCGAAAACCTCGACAACCTGGTGTTCGTCATCAACTGCAACCTGCAGCGTCTCGACGGTCCGGTGCGCGGCAACGGCAAGATCATTCAGGAACTCGAAGGCGAATTTCGCGGCGCCGGCTGGAACGTGATCAAGCTGATCTGGGGCAGCAACTGGGATCCGCTGCTTGCGCGCGACCGGCAAGGTGCGCTGCGCAAGATCATGCTGGACACGCTGGACGGTGATTACCAGGCCTTCAAGGCCAATGACGGTGCCTTCGTTCGCAAGAACTTCTTCGGTCGCTCGCCCGCCACGCTGGAGATGGTGGCCAAGATGAGCGACGAGGACATCTGGGCTCTGCGCCGCGGCGGCCACGATGCCGCCAAGGTGTACGCCGCATTTCACCGCGCCAACTCCCACCAGGGTCAGCCGACCGTGCTGCTGGTCAAGACCGTGAAAGGCTGGGGCATGGGCGGTGCCGGCGAAGGCAAGAACACGGCACACCAGACCAAGAAGCTGACCGACGACGACATCCGCCGCTTCCGCGACCGTTTCAACATTCCCATTCCCGACAGCGAACTGTCCAAGATTTCGTTTTACAAGCCGGCCGACGACACACCGGAGATGAAGTACCTGCACGAGCGCCGTGTGGCGCTCGGTGGTTACCTGCCCAAGCGCCGTTCGAAGGCCGATGAGAGCTTCACCGTGCCGCCGCTGGAGACCTTCAAGGCAGTGCTCGAGGCGACGGCGGAAGGGCGCGAGATCAGCACCACGCAGGCCTACGTACGATTCCTGAACACGCTGTTGCGCGACAAGGACCTGGGTCCGCGCTGTGTGCCCATCCTGGTCGACGAAGCGCGCACTTTCGGTATGGAAGGGCTGTTCCGCCAGATCGGCATCTACAACCCCGCGGGCCAGAAGTACACACCGGTCGACAAGGACCAGGTGATGTACTACCGCGAGGACAAGGCCGGCCAGATCCTGCAGGAAGGCATCAACGAGGCCGGCGGCATGTGCAGCTGGATCGCCGCGGCGACGTCGTACTCGACGAACAACCGCATCATGATCCCGTTCTACATCTACTACTCGATGTTCGGCTTCCAGCGCATCGGCGACCTGGC
>JBJXGS010000135.1:0-12636 GCA_046160545.1 Burkholderiales bacterium | reverse complement strand
GTAATCGATCAGTGCGCCCTGGTAGGCATGGCGCGGATTGGCGCGGTCGGCCCCGGCGCGCAGATCCCACTGCGCCGGCGGCGTTGCGAGCATGGGCCCGTGGGAGCTGCCCAGGCCGAGGACGATGCGTGCCATGCCGTTTTTCCCGCCCTTAGCCGCCGACCTCGTTGGGCCGCCAGCGCGAGAAGCGCCGCTGGATGCGGTCGGCAATCGCAGTGATGACGATGCCGGCCGTCGCGGTGATGAGCACGCCGCACAGGAGCAGGTCGGTGGCGAAGGTCTGCCCCGCGTAGGCGATCATGAAACCGATGCCCTCGTTGCCGGCGAAGAGCTCGCCGACGATCACGCCGATCAGACCGTGCGCGACGCCCTGGCGCACTCCGGCCAGGATGAAGGGCACCGACGAGGGCAGCGCGATGGTGAGGAAGATCTGCCGGTCCAGCGCGCAGTAGGCGCGTGCGGCCTTGAGCAGATCGGGATCGAGGTTCTTTACCCCGGCGATGGTGTTGATGAGAATCGGGAACAGGGCCGCCAGGAAGATGATGAACACCTTGGACCACATGCCGATGCCGAACCAGATGATGATCAGCGGGATGAAGGCGATGCGCGGAGTCGCGTAAAAGGCGTTGAGGAACGGGTCGACCACCATGCGGAAGTGCCGGTACCAGCCGAGCAGGATGCCCAGCGGGATGGCCACCAGGCAGGCGAGCCCGAAGCCGACGGCGAAGTTGCGCCCGCTGTAGGCCATGTCGGAAAGCAGGTTGCCTTCAATCAGCTCGTGCACGAAGCGCTGGGCTACCGCCGAGGGTCCGCTGAAGAACAGGGGCGAGATGCGTCCGGCTTGCCAGAGGATTTCCCAGAGCACCAGTACGACGGCGACTGCGGCGCTGCCCAGCACCAGGGCGAGGTTGCGCTGAAGCCAGGTCTGGCGCGGGCGCTCGCGCGGGGGTGCGGGCGGCGCACCGGCGGCGGGTGTGGGAGTAAGGACGGCCATGTTCTTCCTTTCAGTCGGGGGCGCGCACCACGCCGATGCGCGCCGACTCTTCCTCGATCAAGGCCCAGACGCCGTCGACTAAGCGCAGAAACTCCGGGTCGCGCTTGACCGACAGTGCGCGCGGGCGCGCGAAGGGCACGGCGAACTCGCGCTTGATGCGCCCGGGCCGCGTGCCCATCACGACCACGCGGTCGGCCAGGTAGGCGGCCTCGTCGATCTGGTGGGTGATGAAGAGCACGGTCTTTTTCTGCTTGGACCATATCTTGAGCAACTCGGACTGCATGAATTCACGCGTCTGCGCATCCAGCGCCGCAAACGGCTCGTCCATGAGCAGCACTTCGGGGTCGGTGGCCAGCGCGCGCGCCAGATTGACGCGCTGCTGCATGCCCCCCGACAGCTCCGAGGGGTAGCGGCTCTCGAATCCGGCCAGGCCCACCAGAGCGATGAAATGCGCTGCGCGATCGCGCATGGTGGCCTCGTCGAAGCGGCGCTGCATCTCCATGCCGTAGCGAGCATTGCCGGTGACCGTGCGCCAGGGCAGGAGGCTGGCATGCTGGAACACCACCGCACGCGAGATTCCCGGTCCGTTGACCAGCGCCCCGCCGATGCGCAGCGACCCCTCGTCGTACTTGAGCAGTCCCGCAACAACATTCAGGAGCGTGGTCTTGCCGCATCCCGAGGGGCCGACGATGCAGACGAACTCCCCGTCGGCAACCTTGAGCGAGACGTCGGCGAAGGCCAGGAACTCGCGCTCCTCGCGCTCCAGCCAGTAACGGTAGGTGAGGCGCTCGATGTCCAGTTTGATCTCGCGCGCTCCCGCGGCGCCAGCTTGCGGATCAATCATGCCCGCAGTGGCCGGTGCATTCATGTGCCGAACGCGTCCTTGAGCTTGCGCTCCTGCTCGGCCTTGATGCCGGGGCCGAACAGCTTTTCGAACCAGCCATCGCGAATCAGTCGTATGACCACCGAGTTGTCGAAGAGCTGGCGGAAGTCGAAGTTCTTCAAGGCCGGATTGGCGGCGCCGTCACGCTCGATACCCGAGTTGATCGCGCCTTTCAAGACCATCGGGATGCGATCGAGCAGGTTGTCCTTGAGATACAGGTCGTAGACACGCGCGGTGTCGACCGGCGTCTCGGCGCGATTCTGCGAGGAATAGCTCTTGATGGCCTGCACCTTGTCGTCGTAGAAACGCTTGATCGCTTCTGCGTGCGCCTTGATGACGGCCTCGGGCACCGTGGGATTCTGCGTCGCGAAGGTCTTGCGAAAAAGGTAGACGGTGGAGACGAAGATGTCCGGGAACTCCGAGATATAGGCGAGATTGACGAACTGGCCGCCGTCGATGAGCTTGAAGAAGGACGGCGTGGTCAGGAGCGCCGCGTCGACCTGGCCTGCCACCAATGTCGCGACGCGACCGGCCGCATCCGCGCCGCTCGGCACCCAGATCACGTCGCGTGGCCCGATGCCGTACTTCTTGAGCATCGACACCGTGAAGTGATACGGCGTGTCGCCGATGCGCCCAACACCGATCTTCTTGCCCTTCAAGTCCTGGCCGCGCTTGATGTCCTTGCGGGCAACCAGGCCGAAACTGCCCTTGTTGAGCGACGAGCCCATGGCGATGAAGGACGCATCCTTGGTCGCCGCGTTCATGACCGGGTCGATGCCGTAGTTGGCCATCTGCGCCTCGCCGGAGGTGAGCATGGCGATGCCGGCCGGATGCACGCCGAAGACCAGGCTGACATCCAGGCCGTATTTCTCGTACAGGCCGGTGTCCTTGGCGATGAACATGGGCCACGACGCGCCGCTGCGGGTCGGGTAGGCGATGGTGAGCTTGCGCAGGCCCTGGGCACGCGCAGGGCGCGGCAGCATCGCCCCGGCGGCGAGCGCGCTGCCGGCCAGGAGGAGGTCGCGGCGCTTGGAGGCAGCATGTTGTTCGAAGCGCAGTTGCGTTGTCATGCGGACTCTCCGGAGAATCAGTGTGCGGCGGTCTCTGGGGCGAAGCGATGGGCCCGGATCAGGCGCAGGCGCTTGACCATCTGCTCGCGCGCCGCGTCGGCGTCGCGGCGTTCGATGTGGCCGAGCAAAAGAATGTGTGCCTCGACGGCGCGCAGCGCGATCTCGCGCGTGGTGTGCTTGGCGTAGGCCGGCAGCAGCACGTGGCGCAGCGCGCGGAACTGCGCGATCAGTGCGCGGTTGTGCGAGGCTTCGACCACGCCCAGGTGAAAGCGCATCGACAGGACGGTGAATTCGTCCGGCTTGTCGGTCAGGCGCTTCAATTCCTCGACCAACCCGCGCAACAGCGTCATGTCCTCGGGCGTGGCCTGGCGCGCGGCGAGTTCGGCGGCCATGGCCTCGATGCCGATCTGCGCATCAAGCATTTCGCTGCCCGAAATTCCGATCAGTTTCAATTGCACTGCCAGCGCATCGGCGAAATGCTCGGCGTTGCCCTGGGCGATGACCGCACCGCCCTTGGCGCCGGCGCGAATGGTGACGATGCCCACTGCTGCCAGCGAGCGCAGCGCGTCGCGCGCGGCCATCCGCGAGACGCCGAAGTCGCGCGCTATCGAGCCCTCGGTGCCCAGGAAGTCACCGGGCTTCAACTTGTCGGCGAACACGGCGTTGCGGACCTGGCTGACGATGCGCCAGGAAAGCGTGTCGGACTGGACCGGCTCCCACAGCGTCGGCGCGGGTTGCTGGTCGCCGCCGGGTGCCACGACCCAGTTGGGCGGCGCATCTGTGGTCAGGGACATGGAAAAATATTATGTTATTAAGATAGACCCCGCAAGACGATCATGCCGGGTTTCGATTCTGCACCGCAACAAGGTTTTAGCTGGAAGTCTGTATGGTTTCAGTAATAACATATCATTTTTGACCCTCGGCTTTTCTTGTCGCCTCATGCCGCAAGACACCACGCTGGACCGCAAAGTCGTCAAGTCGGTGTTGTTCACGTCCGGCGAGTGCGACCCGCGCGGGCCGTTTCGCCGCCCGCCGGAATGGGGCCCGCCGGGTTCGCCCGTCACCATGTTGATGGGCGAGGATCCCCGCCTGCCTGTCATGCCAGCGGCGCCCACGCTCCTGGACTTTTTTCGCCTGCGCTTCTCCGCCTCGACCGTGCACCACCTGCTGCAAAGCGCTACCCATGCGCTCAAGGCCGGCCTGCCCGAGAAAATCGTGCTGGCCTGCCTCTTGCACGACATCGCGGTGGCAGGTTTCATCCGCGGCGACCACGGCTACTGGGGCGCTCAGCTCATCGAGCCCTATGTCGATCCCGAAGTCACCTGGGCGATCCGCTATCACCAGGCACTGCGCTTTTTCCCGGATGCCGAGGCCGGCTACGACTACCCGAAGAACTACATCGGCTGGTTCGGTGCCGACTACAAGCCCGACCCCTATATCGAGGCCGCGTACCGCGAAGCGCGCGGCCACAGGTGGTATGCAACGGCGCGGCTCATCACCATCCACGACATCTATGCGCAGGACAAGGACGCAGCGGTCAGCCTGGATGATTTTGTCGACATCGTCGGCCGCAACTTCCGCCAGCCCGCTGAAGGCTTGGGGTTCGACGCCAGCCCGGTGGCCCACATGTGGCGCACCATGATCTGGCCCACCCGCTTTCTCTGACAGGGCCATGCTGAGCGAAGAACGCAACCGCACGCTGACGCGCGTCGGCCACGGCACCCCGATGGGGGAACTGCTGCGGCGCCACTGGATGCCGGTGGCCGGCGTGGCCGAGTTCGATACGACGCCGGTCCGGCCCTTGCGCCTGTTCGGCGAAGACCTGGTGCTCTACAAGGACCTGGGCGGCAATTTCGGCCTTGTTGGCAGACGCTGCGCGCACCGCCGCGCGGACCTCCTCAACGGATACGTCGAGCCGGTCGGGCTGCGCTGCAGTTATCACGGCTGGAATTACGACGCAGCGGGGCGCTGCATCAGCCAGCCCTACGAGGACACCGCGCACCCGGAACTCGATGCCAAATCGGCGGTGCGCATCACCGCTTACCCGGTAGAGGCCAAGGCGGGACTGCTTTGGGCCTACCTCGGGCCGCAGCCGGCACCGCTGGTGCCCGACTGGGAGCCGTTTTCCTGGGGCAACGGCTTCGCGCAGGTGGTGATCTCGGAAGTGCCCTGCAACTGGCTGCAGTGCCAGGAGAATTCGATCGACCCGGTGCATTTCGAATGGACGCATGCCAACTGGAAGACCCGCCTGGCAGGGCGCACCGGTCCCTATGCGCCGACCCACCTCAAGGTCGACTTCGAAGAGTTCGAGTTCGGGCTGGTCTACAAGCGCATTCGTGAGGACACCAGCGAACGCGATCCGCTGTGGCAGATCGGCCGCACCTGCCTGTGGCCCAACGCCTTCTTCCTGGGCGACCACTTCGAGTGGCGCGTACCCATCGACGACGAGAACACCCTCTCTGTCACCTGGGCCTTCACGCGCGTGCCACGCGAGTCCGAGCCTTATGTGCAGGAGCGCATCCCGGCATGGCGCGGCCCGGTCTTCAACACCGACGGTGGGTGGATCACTTCGCACGTCATGAACCAGGACTTCGTCGCCTGGAGCGGGCAGGGGCGCATCGCCGATCGCAGCGCCGAGCACCTCGCGCCTTCGGATGCCGGGATCGTCATGTTGCGCAAGCGCCTGTTCGACGACCTGAAGGCGATCGAGGACGGCCGCGACCCGCGCGGCGTCCTGCGTGATGCGACGCGCAATGTCGCAGTGCGCCTGCCGGTGGCGGCGCGTCGCGCACTGACCGAAGGCATGACCCGCGCCGAGTACCTGGCCCATCCGCAGTTCAAGGGCATGCTGGCCGACTACGTGTTCCAGGCCGGCCAGCCCCCTGCGGTGCGTGCGCAGTTCGAGCGCGCCATGGGGCTCATTCCCGGCACGGCAAACTTCGCCTGAAGACAAACGCGAATCTAAGGAGACCTGTCGCATGATCATCGACTGCCACGGCCATGTCAGCGCACCGGCCGAACTGTGGGCCTACAAGGCATCCATCCTCTCGCACCGCGGCGCGCACGGACGTGGCAAGGTCATGGTCACGGACGATGAGATCCGGCGCGCCTGCAACAAGGTCGAGATGGCGCCGATAGGCCATCTCGACATGCTCAAGAAAAACCGCATCGACATGCAGTTGATCTCGCCGCGGCCGTTCCAGATGATGCATAGCGCCAAGCCGGCGCGCGTCGTGCACTGGTTCACCGAAGAGACCAACAACATCATCCATCGCCAGACCCAGCTCTACGACGGTTTCTTTTTCGGCGTATGCGGGTTGCCGCAGGTGGCCGGTGCGCCGATCGAGGAGGCGCTGCCGGAACTGACGCGCTGCGTCACCGAACTCGGCTTCAAGGGCTGCATCCTCAATCCCGACCCATTCGAGAACAGCGGGTCCGAAGCACCGGCCTTGGGCGACCGCTACTGGTATCCGCTCTACGAGAAACTCTGCGAGCTTGACGTGCCGGCGCACATCCATGCCACCGGTTCGCACTCCGAGCGCACCCCCTACACGGTGCATTTCATCAACGAGGAGACCATCGCGGTCTACGGCCTGGTCAATTCCGATGTGTTCAAGGACTTTCCATCGCTCAAGATCGTCTGCTCGCACGGCGGCGGCGCAGTGCCCTACCAGGTCGGGCGCTTCCAGTCCTCATCGATGCGCAAGCCCGGTGGCCAGCGATTCCTGGACGGCATGAAGAAGCTCTACTACGACACGGTGTTGTACTCGGAGGGGGGCCTGAAGCTCCTGATCGACCTGGTCGGCCCGGAGCGCTGCGTGTTCGGCGCCGAGTGCCCGGGCGTCGGTTCGGCGGTGAATCCTGATACCGGCAGTACTTTCGATGACATCGCGCCGATCATCGAGTCGTTCGAGTGGCTTACAGTGGCACAGAAGAAAATGATCTTCGAGGACAACGCGCGAACGCTCTTCAAGCTGGCCTGACGATCCGCTATCATCGTCTGTCGAAGCGGCCCGGAGGCCCACAATGACGCAGGCGAAAGCGCATGGCAGTGACGCAGAGCTGCGCCGCGCACTGATAGACCGGGCGCGCGCGCTGGTCCCGGCGCTTGTGGAGCGGGCCGCGCAGACCGAAAAGGACCGGCGCATCGCGCGCGCCACGCACGAAGCATTCGTCGCGGCAGGCTTTTATCGCATCCACCAACCCAAGCGCTTCGGCGGTGCCGAGTTGGGCCTGTCGACGATGATCGATCTGGCGGCCGAGCTCGGGCGCGGTTGCGGCTCGAGCTGCTGGATTTTCACCAATCTCGCGATCCAGAACCTGATCCTCGGTACGCACCATCCGCAAACACAGGAGGAGGTGTGGGGCGCCGACGGCAAGGCGCTGATCGCCTCGTCCTTTCCCGCCAAGGGCGGCCGTGCACGCAAGGTGGACGGCGGCATCGTCTGCGACGGCTTGTGGAGCTTCGCCAGCGGCGTGGATTTCGCCGACTGGAACAACATGCAGGTGTTCCTGCCGCAGGAGGGCGGCCCGCCGCAGCACCGTTTTGCGCTGGTGCCGCGGGCCGATTACGAGATTATCGACGACTGGAATGCAGCCGGGCTCGCCGGCACCGGCAGCAAGACGATTCGCTTGACGGAGTGTTTCATTCCCGAGCATCGCACCCTGCCTTCCACCCTGATCCTGGGCGGCATCACGCCCGGCAGTGCGCTCAACCCTTCAGCCTTGTACCGGATTCCGCCGTTGACGCTCGGTACCAAGGTCTTTGCCGGGCCGGCGCTGGGCATCGCGCGTGGCGCCTTGCAAGCCATGGAGGAGGAGTTGCGCACGCGCAAGAATGTCGCCGGCCTGCCGATGTGCGAGTTGCCGACCACCCAGGTGCGCATTGCGGAGGCCGGAGCGGAAATCGCCGCCGCATGGGCTCTCCTGGTCAAGGACTGCGATGACGCTCTGGCGATCGTCAGTGATGGAACTGTTCCCGACATCGACACGCGCGCGCGCTGGCGTCTGAACAACGCGTTTGCTGGCCAGTTGTGCCTGCGCGCGGTTGAACGCCTGCATCCGCTGGTGGGTGCGCGGGGGCTGGACCCGGACAGCGTTTTCCTGCGCGCCTGGCGCGACATCCACGCGGCGGTGCTGCAGATCACCATGGCCTGGGACGTGCAGGCGGTCAACGCCGGGCGGATTCGCTTCGGGCTGCCCTCGCTCGATCCGCGCGTTTAAGCGTCTACCTGATGCGCGCCGGCCGGCTCCTGCCAGCATCAGCCTGGCGCGCCCGGCGATGCCCTCAAGCGGTGCCGGAGAGGTATGTCAAGGCCTTGCGGCGCGTTTCTCGGGTATAACCATGCCGGCGCGACCCGCGCCATTAAAACCATTTCCATGACTGAACTCGACGGCCGCACCGGCCTGCCTGCGCACGCGCCACTCACCCTGACGCACGTGATTTATGGCCTACACGCGTGGAGCGCGCTGGCAGGCATCACCGGTACCGCCTTTATCGTCACCGCCTTCCTGGCAGGCTGGCCGTCGATCCTTGCGGTGATCCTCAACTATGTCAAGCGCTCGGACGCGGCCGGTACCTTTCTCGAGAGCCATTTTCGCTGGCAGATTCGCACCTTCTGGTTTGCGCTTTTGTGGTCTGCGATCGGGTTCCTGGCCTTCGTAACCCTGATCGGCATCGTGGTCGCGATACCGATCTGGATTGTCACCGGCCTGTGGGTGCTGTATCGCATCGTGCGCGGCTGGATCGCGCTGGCTTCCGGCCGGGCCTTGCCGGTGTGACTCGGGATTTGCGGAATAGACCGCGGTCGACCGGCGTATACCCCTTTCCCGGCCGGGCCAGCCGCACGCTGACGCATCGCTGCATCCGGCGGCAGCGCCGGTTCGTACAGGAGCGGAAGGCGTGTCGATGATGCAACCGGGAAGGGCTGCGGAATGGCAATGATCGTAGTCGGCGAGACCCGCGCATGACGCGCTCCCTGGTTCTTTTCAACTACGACTGGGATGTCGCCGGTTTCGGGGCGCTGGCCGCGCTCCACCCCCATGACAGTCGCGGGTTCGACCTGTTCAGCTTTCCCAGCAATGCGCACCTCGCCTGGTTCGACCTGGAGCGCTTTGTCGCGCGCCTGGCGCGCGGCGCGGGTTCGCGCGGCTGGAACGCGGTCATCTCCAACCAGGAGCATTTCGGTGCGCTGGCGGCGGCACTGCTTGCCGAGCGCATGGGCTGGCCGGGTACGCCGGTGGCGGCGGTGCTGGCCTGCCAGCACAAACTCCATGCGCGTCAAGTGCTGGAGCGGGTCGCTCCGGAGGCCACCCCGCGCTTCGCCGCGCTCGATGCCGTCTACGGCGGCCCTGTGCCCGAGGGGCTCAGCTATCCGCTGTTCGTCAAGCCGGTCAAGGCGGCCTTCTCGGTGCTGGCGCGCACGGTGTCCGATCACCAGGACCTGCATCGCCACACACGCTTCGGCGCCTGGGAGTTGTGGGTCATACGCCATCTGGTCGAGCCTTTCGAACGCATTGCGGCCAAGCGCCTGCCCGGGGCCGGGACATCGCACCGCCTCATGATCGAGGAGCCTGTGCGCGCGCCGCAGTTCAATCTGGACGGATATGTGTATCGCGGCGAAGTGCGCGAGATCGGTGTCGTCGATGCGATCATGTATCCGGGCACGCAGTCCTTCATGCGCTTTGAAATGCCCAGCCGGCTGCCGGAGGCCGTGCGCCAGCGCGCGCTGGATGTGGCGCGCAGGTTTCTCGGCGCGGTGGGCTTCGACCATGGCCTCTTCAACATGGAGTTCTTCTACGACGCCGCGACCGATCGCCTGACGGTGATCGAATTCAACCCGCGCATGGCATCGCAGTTCGCCGACCTGTACAGGCGCGTCGTCGGCGTTGACATGCACCGCATTGCGATCGAACTCGCATACGGACGCGACCCGGCTCTGCTGCCACGTGCGCAGCCAAGCGCCGGGGCTGCCGCGAGCCTGGTCTATCGCGCTTTCCCGGGCGAAGTGGCGCCGACCATGCCGGGACGGGGCGAGCGCAGCCGGTTTGCGGCGCGCTTTCCCGATGCCCTGCTGTTCGAATTTCCCAAGGACCGCAAGCAGATCGAGCGCGATTTCAAATGGCTGTCCAGCTATCGTTACGGAATTGTGCATCTGGGCGGTCGCGATGCGGAAGACTTGCGGCGCCGCGCCGACAAGGCCAGCGCCATGCTCGGGTGGGCTGCCCCGTTCGAGACGGTACCGCATCACGCGCCGGAGCCGCCACGGCGGCCGGCCTTCCTGCCGGTCATTTCAGGGGAGTCTTTTCCATGATGCATGCGATACGCAATGGCGCGCTTTTGCTTCTGATCGCCCTGTCCGCGGGTTGTGCGGCGATCAATGCGCAAAACCCCTCTGGCAGCCTGCGTCCGGTCAACGCGGTGGCCGACGGCGGCGATGCGCGCGTCATGCTCAAGGGGGCCGATGTGGTCGCCTACTTCACGCAAAACCGCTTCGTGCAGGGCTCGCCGCAGTGGAAGAGCGTCCACGAGGACGTGACCTTCCGTTTTTCCTCGGCCGAGAACAAGGCCTTGTTCGATCGCGACCCCAAGCGTTATCTGCCCGAGTACGGCGGCTATTGCGCCAACGGCATCGTCTACGGCATTCCCTGGGGTGGCGACGGCGATTCCTGGCGCATGGTCGACGGCAAGCTGTATATCTTCGGCGGCGCCGGCTCGCGCGAGGGTTTCCAGCTGGACGTGCCTGGCAACATCAAGCTGGCCGACAAGTACTGGGCCGAGGAGGTGGCCGGCGCGAACAGCTGGGCCCAGCGCTACAAGCGCATGGTGCTGCGGGTGCCGCACTACAAGAGCGGCGGCGAGCTGGCCCAGGCCGTGGCCGCAGCCAAGGCCAACGGGACGTTCAAGGGCAACTGAGCGCCCGGGCGGCTCCGCCGTCACCGCCCGTGGCGATTGGCGCGGATGACCAGTCCCTCTGCTTCGGGGGGGTGCAACGGGTTTTCGGTTAACGATTGCCAAATGCCCAGGGGTCACAGTGAGGCCTGACTTCACCAACCCCTAGGAGCACCCCATGTCCCGTACCACCTGGTTCCTGAACGCCCCACTGGCCGCCGTGGCCCTGGCCGCCGCTGCGCTCGTGGCGCCCGTCGCACAGGCGGCGGCCCCGGCCTACAGCGTCACCGGCGACGCCACCTACATCGGTGATCGGCCCAACACCACCGGCTTCATCTTCACCGCGGTACAGAACGCCACGGTGACGGCGCTGGGCTTCCACGACTACCTGCTCGACGGGCTGGGCTCGGCGCACGAGGTGGCCCTGTTCAGCACCGCTGGCGCATTGCTCGCACAGGCCACCGTCGCCGCCGGAACGGCCGACGTGCTGATCGGCGAGCACCGCTATGCGACGCTGGGTGCCTCGTTCAACCTGGTTGCGGGCACCCAGTACGTGCTGGCCGCCCATACCGACGCGGCCGATGGCTATCGCTACGGGACCCTGCCCTTCGCCACCATCAGCGCCGACCCGCGCATCGCCATCGGCCTGCGCGCCGGGGTCTACAACTACGGTCCCAGCCTGGCCTACCCCGGCTTCACCATCGGCTACGACATCTATGCCACGCCCAACATGCTGATGACCGGTGTGGTCCCCGAGCCGGGCACCTGGGCCCTGCTGTGCGCAGGCCTGGTGGCGGTGGCGGGCGTGGCACGCCGGCGCCGCGCCTGAGGTCGCACAGGCCGCGCTACTGCGGATACCCCAGCGCCGGCTGGCCGAAGCCCTCGGCCGCGCGCCAGCCCGGGCGCTTGAGGAACAGGTTGTTCATCATGCCGCCCGGGTCATAGGCCGGCCAGGTCTTGCCTGGGTTCTTGGCTTCCCACTGCGCCTTGATCTGCGCCCCGGTCAGGTAGTGGGGCACCTTGTTCAGGTAGCGCGACAGCGACTGGGCGCGCCAGCCGGCGTCCCGGGCCTCGGGCCACAGCCGGTCGGCATGGGCGATGTTCCAGTCCGCATCGAGTTCCCAGGCGGTCTGGCCCAGCACGTCGCCGAAGATGAAGAGGCGGCCATGGCGGATGACCCAGGACGTGGGGTCGCTGCCCAGCTTGACGGCGAATGCGGCGCCGCTGGCGCAGAAGCCGCCGTACTGCGGCTCGTAGCGTGCCGGCTCGCGCTCGAACAGCGCCTTGTGCTCCGCGCTGGCAAAGTAGTAGGTGCGGTCGGGCAGGCTGACCTTGATCTGCGGGTTGCCGCGCTGCGGCTGGCCGCGCGTGACATAGGCCACCGGGTCATACCCGAGCAGCATCACCGGCTCGCCGGCCTGGTTGGGCACGGTCGCCAGCGGCGTGCCGCAGCCGGCGAGAACCAGCACAGCACCGGCCGCGACCAGTCCGCGCCGCCACATCCGTACCATCGCCATCCACGCCATGCCGACTCCTTCGCATCCGATGTGTCCGGCCGCAGTTGTGCCACAAGTCAGGCCCTTGCGCTTGCAGGCAACGGTTTCGCGCCGGCAATGCCTGCTGGCGGTGCCGGCGGCCCTGCTGGCCAGCGGCTGCACGGTCGGCCCCGGCGAGGACCATGACGGCCCGGACGCACCGGCCACCGGCCCGCTGCCGCGGCGGCCGCGCGTGGCCTGGGTGTTCAGCTCCGGCGGGCCGCGCGGCTTCGTCCATGTGGGTGTGCTGAAGGCGCTGCACG
>JBJXGS010000134.1:0-40655 GCA_046160545.1 Burkholderiales bacterium | reverse complement strand
TTGCCGTCCAGCACCCAGGCGTTGTAGTCGTTGGCCAGTAAATGGATTTGCGCGCCCGGCAGGCTGTGCCGCAAATGTTCGAGCATCGGCGTGACCAGCAGCATGTCGCCGACCTTGTCGCGTTTGAGGACAAGGACCTTCATCGCGGGCCGAGATCGGCGACCTCGCGCAGTGCTGTCGCGGGCAGGGAACGCAAGGGACAGGCGGGCGGGGTTTCGTCGAGGCGTGTCTGCGTGTCTCGCCCGCACCACGCGGCGATGTTCGCGTGCAGGCACAGCGGTCGCGTGCAGCCCTTCTCTTCGCAGTGGCGATCTCCCAGGCCTGCCAAGCGCTGCACGCTCGCGTTTACCTGACCGGGCATGATGATCTTGTGCGGCTGGGTAGGCCCGAAGAATACAGTCGCCGGAATGTCCATCGCGACGGCGAGGTGATAAAGGCCGGTGTCGGTACCGAGCCAGGCCGCCAGCCCGGCGTATTCGCCGACCAGCCCGGCCAAGTCATGGAACGGAGCAAAAGAGCAGTCTGATGGCAGGGGCATGCGCATGAGTTCGGCGACTCCAGCGTTGCGCGGATTGACGAACACCTTCACGGACGCACCTGGATGCCGTCGGCGCGCCTCCGCGAGCAGCATTTCCAGCGTTGGCGCGTCGAGGTTCCGCCGCGCCTCGTCCGCGATCGGCACCACGCCTATAGCGCCGGCCCGCGTGGCGCCACGTCGCAACGCGGCCAGGGTGCCGATGCGAAGGCGGGTCGGCGCAGCGAAGCCCGGTTCGAAGACGCGTATGGTGCACGCCGCCGGGTCGACTAGCTGATGGTCGGCAGGCAATGTAGCCGCTTCGAAGATGTCGGGCGCGAAGCGCGCGCTCCAGGCGATCTTGCGCCGCGCGCGCACCATTTGCCCGATGCGACGGATCGGCGGACCCGAGCCCCACAGCACGGCCAGGATGTCGAAGCCGCATTCCGTCAATCGCATGGTTGCCAGTCGCGCGAGCATGCCGGCTCTGCTGCCAAAGCCGATGACCCTCATCCCCGGCTCGGCTGCGAAGAGTCGCGCGTAGTCGCGTCGGGTGAGCAGGGTGACGCTATCCTCAGGATGTCTATCGGCGTAGGCGCGCACGCATTGCCAGGCGATCAGAGTGTCGCCGAGCTTGCTGCGGATGGCGAAGAGGATGCGGCGAGCCAAGTGGAGGGAGCGGTCTGCGGCGCTGCTTGCGGCGATGGATCGGGTCGGGTGTCGATGCGCGGTGGGTCGCGCAGCGGCGGTTTCGCGTGCTGCGCGCGATTCGCGCGAGGCATTGCGAATGCGGCTCGTATAATACGCAATGCGTGTCCTGTCGCATTCCATGACGACATCTTCCACACGCGAATCGCGCTTTGCCGTCGAGTTCGCGTTGCTCCTTGCCCTCGCGTTCTTCCTGCCGCTGCGCGAGGTGCCGAAAAATCTCCTCTGGCTCGTCTACGTGGTCACATGGATGGTCGGCCGCGCACGATCGCGCGATTTCGGCGGTAGGCCTGATGCGATCGACTGGGCCGTGATCGGCCTGTTTGCCTCTGGCGCCCTGGCTGCTGCCTTTGGCGGCATTTCACGCGGCGACGGCAACGAATGGCATGCGACCCTGGATATCGTGCGCTACAGCCTGCTCTTTGTTCTGGTGCGGCGTGCGGGCTATACGGCAAAGCAGCTTTGCTGGCTGGTCGCCGTACTCGTCGTCTCTTGCGTGCTGACCATGTTCGAGGCACTGTGGGCCTGGCAGGTTACCGGCACGCGACGGGCGCTGGAGTTGCGTTCGGTGGGCCACGTCAACCACAGCGCGATCTATATGGCGATCTGCTGTGGCGCCGCGGCAGGTCTCCTCGCAGCGCGGTGGCGCGACCTCGGAGCCGGCGCGCGCGCGGCCCTGACCGGTGCGGTGCTGGTGCTTGCCTGGGGGCTCTTCGTGGGAGGCAGTCGTGCGGCGGCTGCAGCGGCCATCGTCGTCCTCCTGGGGGCCGCGTTCCTGGGCGCTCTGGCCGCCGGCCTCGGTCGCCGTGTCTGGTTGGCTGTAGGCCTGGTTGTTGCGCTGGCTGCGCTTGGCGGTGGGGCGACGATCGATAGGCAACTGCGCTGGAGCCAGGACAACTACGTTTTGGCGCAGCGCGACCTGATATGGAATCGCGGGCTGGCGGCCTGGCGCGAAGCTCCGGTCTTCGGCCTGGGCATGGAGAACTATGGGCACTTTCGCGACCGCGACCTCGAGGCCTGGGTCGTCGCACGCGGCGAGGTATACGACAAATCGCGCTACGCCGGCGCGCCGCACGGCCACAGTCTGTACATCAACACCCTGGTCGAACGCGGGCTAGTCGGCCTGGCGGCGCTGCTGGTCTTCTTGGGTGCGGTGGGCTGGCGCCTGGTGACCGCGTTGCCGCGCTCGGGTGGCGACGAGGCGCAAAGCGCTCTCTGGTACGCCGCGGCATCTGCCTGGATGGTCAGCGTGGGAATCGGTGTTGTCAACACGACACTGCACCACGAGCATGCCATTCTCGCGATGCTGCTCATGGCTTTACCGTTGACACGCGCGCCAAATCCGTCGGTGCCGCCGGCGCCGCCTGCGCCACCGTGAACTCGCCGCAACGCATCCTGGTCGTGCAGCGCGACAACATCGGCGATTTGGTGCTCACGACCCCCTTTTTGGCGGCACTCAGGCGGCGGTTTGGCACAGCCTGGATCGGCCTGCTGGCGAATTCCTACAACGCCCCGGTGTTGGCCGACCAGCCCGACCTGGATGCGGTGTTCGCCTACGACAAGGCCAAGCACCGGCCTGACCGGTCGCGCCTGGCGGTCTACGCGGGCACGGCAAGCCTGCTGCTGCGTCTGCGCAGGATGCGTATCGACCTGGCGATTCTTGCGGGGGCCGGTGTGCAGCGCGAAGCAGCGCGCCTGGCGCGCTGGATCAGGCCACGCGCCACGCTGGGCTTTGTCGCTCACGGGCAGCCGCTATCGGTCAGCCTCGCCGTCGAGGCCGGCACGGGCGCCGCGATGCATGCCGCCGAGGACATCTTTCGCCTCGGCGCGATGCTCGGCATCAGTGGTCTCCCCGGCCCTTGTCGGCTCGCTCCCGATGCGATCGAGCGCGAGCGCTGCCGCGCCGCGCTTGCGCTAGCCGGAGGCGCGGGGCGCCGGGTCATCGCTGTGCACCTGAGCGCTCGCCGTCCCACGCAGCGCTGGCCGGCTGAGCGCTTCGCCGCACTCATCGAGCTACTGGCGTGCGAGGCCGGGCTCTTTTTTGTGCTGCTCTGGTCACCCGGCGCCGAGGGTGATGCTCGTCATCCAGGTGATGACGCCAAGGCTGAACGGGTGACTGCGGGTATCGGTGACAAGGCTCCAGTCCTCGCTTGGCCGACAGCGAGCCTGGCGGCGCTAAACGGCGCGCTTGCCTGCGCTGACCTGATGGTCTGCGCCGATGGCGGGGCGATGCATGTGGCCGCCGGACTGGGTGTCCCGGTTGTGGCGCTATTCGGCGATTCGCCGGCTGCTCGCTGGCGCCCCTGGGGCGTACAGCATCTCGTGGTGCAGGCGCCGGGCGGTGACGTGGCGGCACTGGACGTGGCAGCTGTCGCTGCCGGTGTGACGACGCTCTTGAGAAGTTCCTGAACTGCCGTCAGGCCGCCGCACGCAGCGTAGTAGTCGTGTTGGCAGGCTTGTATTCCGGCAAGCGCCGCGCGAGTTCGGCGCGAACCTCCGCAGGCTCGGTCGGCGCGCGCGTAATCCAGGCGAGCAGGTCCTCGCGCCAAGCCGCCGGCGGCGGCGGCGCGGGCTGGGCGATGCGCAGCTTTTCGTGGGGCGTCGCCTGCGAGGTCTCGCTGTCGGCAAGCAACTCCTCGAAGAGCTTCTCGCCGGGGCGCAAGCCGGTGTACTCGATGCGGATTTCATCCTCGGCCAGGCCGGAAAGGCGGATCATCTCGCGCGCCAGCTCGGCGATCTTCACCGGTTCGCCCATGTCGAGGACGAAGATCTCGCCGCCGCGCCCCATGAGCGCGGCCTGCAGGACCAGTTGCGCGGCCTCGGGGATCGACATGAAATAGCGCACGATGTCCGGGTGCGTGACCGTGACCGGGCCGCCGGCAGCGATCTGCTCGCGGAACTTGGGGATCACGCTGCCGGTCGATCCCAGCACGTTGCCGAAGCGCACCATGACAAAGCGCGTGCCATCGGGCTCCGCACATTCGGCATCGAGGCTTTGGCAGACCAGTTCGGCCAGGCGCTTGGAGGCGCCCATCACATTGGTGGGATTGACTGCCTTGTCGGTCGAGATCAGCACGAACTTGGCGACCTTGGCGTCGATGGCTGCGCGCGCCAGGGTGGCGGTGCCGGCGACGTTGTTGGCGAGTGCCTCACGGGCGTTGTCGTTTTCCATCAGCGGGACGTGCTTGTAGGCGGCAGCGTGGAAGACCACCGCCGGTCGAAAGCGCGCCATGACCTCCCGCATGTGCGCGGCGTCGCGGACGTCGCCGGCGATGCAGACATGGGCCGGTCCGCCGGCGACCTTGGCGAGCTCTTGATCGATGTTGTAGAGCGCGAACTCGCTGTTCTCAATCAAGACCATGTGGCCGGGCGAGAAGCGTGCGATCTGGCGCACCAGTTCCGAGCCGATCGAGCCGCCGGCGCCGGAGACGAGCACGGTGCGCCCGGCGATGAGCCCGGTCAGGCCCGCGCTGTCGAGTTTGACCGGGTCGCGGCCGAGCAGGTCGTCGAGTTCGACCTGGCGGATTGCCGAGACCTGCACCCGGCCGCTCATGAGGTCGTCGAAGGCCGGGATGGTCAGCACCGTGAGGCCCGCGGCGCGGCAGGTCTCGACGACGCGACGGCGTTCGCGATGGGTCGCCTCCGGCCGGGCGAGGATGACATGGGTCGCCGACAGGCGCGCGGCCTCGTCGGCAAGAGTGTCTAGCGTGCCGACGACCCGTGCATCGTGGACGACGCGACCGGCCAGCCGCGGGTCGTCGTCGATGAGTCCGACGATGCGCCATTCGGCCGAACGCGACAGTTCCTTGACGAGCGTTACCGCTGCGTCGCCGGTGCCGACCACCAGCACCGGCGCGCCCTGCGAGAGGATGGCGCCGAACTGGCGATGCTCCTTCCAGGAGCGATAGGCGAAGCGGCTGCCTCCCATGATGAGGAGCAGCAGCATCGGTTCCAGCAGAAACGCGGAGCGCGGGATGCCGACGTTGAGCCCCAGCATCATGAGAACGAAGGGGCCGGCCAAGGCGCCGGTGGCGACTGCGAAGACGATGCGGCGCAGGTCGGGCAGCGAGGCGTATCGCCATACGCCGCGGTACAGGCCGAAGGCCTGGCAGGCCCAGGCCTGCACGGGGACGCAGACGACCATGGCGCGTAGCAGCCCCGGGACGAACTCGTCGGGGATCGACAGGTTCAGGCGCAGCCAGAAGGCCAGCGCCCAGGCGAGGAGGGCGGCGCAGATGTCGTGGGTCGCGGCCAGGAAGGACAGGGGGTTCATCCCCAGGAAAGTGGTGGGGCGCTTCATCGTTCAACCACGCCGAACGCCCGAGTCTGTCCGAGCGAGGACAGACGCATCATGCGCGTCGCCGCGAGTCCGGCATCAGGTTGGAGGCGGGGAGCGATGGGGGTGGGCACGCCAGCGACGATCCACGGCCAGTACAGCGGCCGCGAGCAAAACGCCGATTGTCGCAAGAATCGCGTTGCGAACCGGGGCCGCGGCGGCGCGCGCGGCCAGCGCCCCACCCGCGCAGACCGCCATCAGCGCGTACTCGAGTGCCGCGAGGCGGGCGTGGCTGAAACCGCTGCGCACCAGGCGCTGGTAGTAGTGCTCGCGGTGCGCCTGCCAGAAGGGTTCGCGGCGCAGCATGCGCCGCACCAGGGTGAGCGTCGCATCGACGACGAAGGGCGCGAATACGACGAAGGGGAACCAGGCGGGCCAGCGGCCTGCCAGAACCCCTTCGAGGCCCAGCGCGCCGGCCAGGAAGCCCAGGGGAACCGACCCCGAATCGCCCATGAAGATGCGCCCGCGCAGGTTGAAGACGAGGAATGCGCAGGCGGCCGCCGCGATCGAGAAGCACGCGGCGGCGAAGCCGGGCGCTGTTGACATCGATGCGACTCCATAAGTGGAGAAGCCGGCGGCAGCCATGCCACCGGCCAGGCCGTTGGCGCCGTCCATGAAGTTGAAGAAATTCGTGAATGCCGCAATCGCCAGGACGGCGGGAAGCATCTGCCACCACGGCGCGGCCTCGCCGAGGAGCCAGGCTGCGATAAGGCCTGCGGCCAGCATGTGCGCAGCGAGACGCAACACGATGGGCAGGCCGGCGCGGTCGTCGGCGAGCGAGACGCCCGCCAGCACGACGGCCAGTCCGAACGCCTGGAGCGGTAGGGCGAATTCCGCCATCGCCGCCGAGGCCAGCCCTGCCGCGACCCCTGCCAGGAGCGCCAGGCCACCCATGCGCGGCGTGGGCTGCACATGGAGGGAGCGTTCGTTGGGAAGGTCCACGGCCCAACGCCAGCCCGAACGCACGATGACCCAGGTGCCAGCGAGGCCCACCAGGAACGCCAGGGCGACGGCCGTCGCGTGCCACGCGTCGATCATGCGCGCTCCCGCAAGGCCGGCGGCAGGCGTGCGCAGATCTCCCTGATCTGGCGCTCGACGATGGCGCGTTCGTCGAACTGCGAAAGCGCGCGCGCACGTCCCGCCTTCCCCATGCGCTCGCGGCGCTCCGCGTCCGCGAGAAGCGTGTTCCAGGCCGCGGCGAGTGCGCGCGCGTCGCGCACCGGGACCAGAAGGCCGGTCTCGTCGTGCACGACTTCCTCGCGTGAGCCGCGGATGTCGGTGGCGACGACGGGCAGGCCGGTCATCATGGCCTCGATGATGGTGCGCGGCATGCCTTCCCGATACGAAGGCAGGGTGAAGAGGTCGAATGCCGCCAGGAGGTCGGGGATGTCCTCGCGCTGCCCCGTCAACAGCAGGCGATCACCCAGCGCAGCGTGCGCCCGCGTGAGTTCGGTATCGATGCATCCGGCGTGGTCGCTCGCGAGCCGTTCGCCGACGGCGACAAACACCGCGGTGGGGAAGCGTCCTGCGACCTCGACGGCCGCAGCCAGGAATTCGGGGTAGCCCTTTTCCTCGACCAGCCTGCCGATCATGCCCACTACCAGCGCGTCCGCCGGCACTCCCAGGCGCGCGCGTGCCGCCGTGCGACGCAGCGGGGATGTTTCCGGAAATTGTCCCGGGTCGACTCCGTTGCCTATCGCCACCACGTTCTCGGCGCGCACGAAGCCCGCAGTAACCGCGGTCGCCGCGTCTTCCGCACTTTGCGTGAACAGGAGGTCCGTGACGCGGCCACCGATCCACTCGAGAGCCATGTATGCGCGACGCTTCCAGGCCGGCATCCCTTCGTGGAAGTAGAAGCCATGTGCGGTGTAGACGATCATCGGAACGCCGGCGAGGCGGCCGGCGATGCGACCGAGCAGCGCGGCGACCGGGGTGTGGACATGCAGGATGTCGTAGCGCTCGCGTTTCAACAGGCGCAGCATATGCGCCAGCGCTGCGACGTTCCGGTGCGGCGCCAGGCTGCGCGCGATCGGCAGGGCGTGCATTATGCAACCGCGTCCGCGCAGATCCCGCATGTAGTGGCCGTCCGCGCAAGCCCCCTCGACGCGCCAACCCGCCGCAGCCATGCCGTCGTGCAGGGCGACGAGAAAATGCCGGAACGTGAAGTCCACGGCGCACAACTGGCAGACCTTGAGCGGCGGTCGCGAAGCGATGATCGGTGCCAACTTTGCGAGAATTGCCTGATTATATGGAGGGGTTCCATGACTGTGCCCGTATCGCGGAGGTCGTTGTTTGAGCGGCACCCTGCGGCGACGCTGGTCGTGGCGTTGCTCGTCGCCGGAATCGTTCTGGCGCTGTGTGCGGAATTCGGCTTCCGGGCCGCCCGCTATCTGTTGCGCGGCGGACCCGCCATCGAGCGCGCCGAAAACGCCGACGACGCGCAATTGGGCTGGGTTCTGAATCCGGCTCGTCAGCGCATCGTCAAGCGCAATGCGTGCGGCGAAGAGGTTGTCCGCGAGCCTCCCCCCGATCGACTGCTGGCCAAGCTGCCGGCTGGCGCGACCGGAATCCCGGTCCTGTTCCTGGGTGATTCTTATACGCAAGGGTCGGAGGTGTCGACCAGCGGCATGTATTACACGGTGTTCGAGCGCGAGGCAGGTGGCCGTTACGCCGTTTACGCTGCCGGTTCCGGCGGCTACGGCACAGCACAGCAGTATCTGCTAGCGCATCGCCTGCTCCCGGTGGTCCGGCCGCGCGTCATCTTCTGGCAGCTCTCCAGCAACGATGTGGCCGAAAACGTGTTCCTCGGCGTCGACTTCAGCACGGTGCAGAAGCCGCGCCCCTACTTCGAGCTCGGATCGGCCGCCTTTGTCACGCGCGACCCTTCGTTGTGGCTCTTGCGCAACAGCGAGTTCACACGCTTCATGCTGGGCGAAGCACTCAAGGTTGACCGGCGCTTCGATGCGGGGCTAGGCCGCCTGTTCGCGCAGGTGGCCGCACCCGCCGCCGATGCGTCGAACGGTCGCACCGGCCGGCGGGTGCTCGCAACCCTGGTGCGCAAGCTGCACGCGGAAGTCGACGGGGCGGCGCTGGTCGGATTTGCCGTCGATGAAGCCAGTCCCGACAGAGACTATGCGCGGGCTTTCGATTTGCCCGGGGCCCATTACCTATCCGGCTTTGCGGGCCGGCTGCGATCCTCGGGCCAGCAGATCGATTGCGCACCCGTTGATCCGCACTGGAATCACGCCGGCAACCGGGTTGCGGGGAGGCTGCTGCTGGAAGAAGCCCGCAGGCTGTTGCCGGCTGGGCTGAAATGACAACTTGCAGGCCGTGGGTGGCCGGTCCAGATAACCGGCACGCTACAATTACAGGTTGTCCGAATGCCGTTGTTTCCTCGCGGCGCGAAACCACTCCCGATGTCCAGCAACGAGCCAGATTTTCCTGATTTCCGCATACTCGTCCAGGCGCGGATGTCCTCGCGACGCTTTCCTGGAAAGGTGCTTGCCCCGTTGGCCGGCCGCCCGGTCATCGAGCGGGTGCTGTCAGGCCTGGGTCGTGCTTTCGGCGTCGAGCGCGTGGTCCTCGCGACCAGCGACGCGGCCAGCGATGATCCGTTGGCGGGATTCGGTGTCGCCTTGGGATACGCCGTGCACCGCGGTCCGCTGGACCACGTCCTGCTCCGCTATCAGGAAGGCGCGCGCGCGTATCCTGCACGCTGGATCGTGCGCGTGTGCGGCGACAGTCCGTTTCTGGACAGCGCCGTTATCGCGCGCCTGCTGCGCGCCTGTGACGCGCAGTCCGACCTCGTCACCAACGTGGCGCCGCGCACCTTCCCGCCCGGACAGAGTGTGGAGATCATTCGCGCGTCGGCGCTGCTGGCGATCGACGCGGGGGCGCTGGATGCGCAGGCGGCGGAGCATCCGACCCAGGTGTTCTACCGCGACCCGGTTCGCTTCTGCATCCGCAACCTGGCCTCGCCGCGGGCCTGCGATGCGGATGAATCCTGGGTGGTCGACACGCTGGACGATCTGCGGCGCCTCGAAGCGGTTCTGGAGTCCGGGAATGGGCCGCGGCCATTCGCGATTGCCCCGGCCGATTGCGCGGACGCGGCCGCGTGAGCGGGCCCGCGGCAGAGGCCGCGCGCATCGACGTCGCGGTGATCGGGCTGGGTGTGGGGGAACAGCACGCGATGGCGTGGTCGCGCGAGACCGCAGTGGGTCGGGTCTGGCTGGTCGATCTCGACCCGGAGCGGGCGCGCGAGGTATGCAGCCGCGTCGAGCGCAGCGCGGTTGCCGGCAGTTACGCGAACCTGCTAGGCGATCCGCGAGTCGCGGCCGTTTCGATCGCCAGTTTCGACGACGATCACTTTGCGCAGGCATGCGCTGCACTCGAGGCGGGCAAGCACGTCTTCGTCGAGAAGCCGCTGTGCCGCAGCCTTGCGGAGGCGGAGCGGCTGCACGCGCTTTGGCGGGCCGCAGCCGGCCGGCTGCATCTTGACTGCAACCTGGTGTTGCGTGCCGCGCCCCTCTACGTCTGGCTGCGCGAACGCATCGCCGACGGGGCGCTCGGGGATCTGTTCGCAGTCGACGGCGACTACCTGTATGGCCGGCTGGCCAAGATCACGGCCGGCTGGCGTCGGGACGTGAACGACTATTCCGTCATGCAGGGCGGCGGCATCCACCTCATCGATCTTCTCCTGCGCCTGTCCGGTGAGCGGCCGCGCAGCGTGGTAGCCAACGGCAACCGTATCTCGACGCGGGGCAGCGGTTTCCGCTACGACGATTTCCGTGCCGCGACCTTCCAGTTCGACTCCGGCCTCATCGGTCGGATCACGGCCAACTTTGGCTGCGTGCATCCACACCAGCATGTGCTGCGCGTGTTCGGCACCCGCGCCACGTTCATCCATGACGACGCCGGAGCGCGCCTGCTGCGCTCGCGCGATCCCGGGGCCGGGGCAGAAAAGGTCGGGCATGCGCCGCTGCCGGCGGGCAAGGGGGCGCTGATCGCGGATTTCCTTGCCCGTGCGCTGGCCGAAGAGGGCGACGGCGGGGAAACCCAGCTCTGCTTCGACGGCATCTGCGCTGCCATTGCCGCCGACCGCGCCGCGCGCTCGGGCGCGGTCGAAACGATCGAGTATCTTTGAAACATGGAGTCGGGCTTGGAAAAAATTCCTTTCGGCAAACCCTGGATCACTGACGCGGAGCGTGAAGCCGTGCTCGCGGTACTGGCCGGCGACGTCCTGACCCATGGGCCGCAGGCACACGCCTTCGAGAAGGAATTCGCCGCCTTCATGGGCGACGGTGCGCATTGCCTCACGGTCAGCTCCGGCATGGCGGCGCTGCATCTGGCGTATTGGCAACTCGGCATCGGGCCGGGCGACGAGGTCATCGTGCCGGCGCAAACGCATGTCGCGACGGTGCACGCCGTCGAGGTCGTCGGCGCCCGGCCGGTCTTCGCCGACTGCGACCGTGCCACCGGCAATGTCGATCCGGAGCGCGTTGCCGCCCTGGTAGGTCCGCGCACGCGCGCCATTGGGGTGGTGCACTTCAACGGTATTCCCTGCGACATGACGGCCATCATGCGCATCGCCGACCAGCACGGCCTCAAGGTGGTCGAGGACTGCGCGCTGGCCGTCGGCAGCCGCTTTGCCGGGCGCCATGCGGGCCTGTTCGGCGACGCCGCGATCTTCTCCTTCTACCCTGTCAAGCACATCACCACCGGCGATGGCGGCATGTTCGCCACCCGCCATCCGGAATTCGCCGCCAGGGTCGCCAAGGCGCGCGCCTTCGGCGTCGACCGTTCGTTTGCCGAGCGGACCGTACCCGGCTTCTACGACGTTCCGACGCTCGGCATCAACTACCGGATGAGCGACATCAACGCCGCGATCGGCCGGCGCCAGCTCGAGCGCATCGACACGATCCTGGCGCGGCGCCGGCGCAATTTCGAGGCGCTCAAGGCCGGCCTCAACGGCCTGGCGCGCGTCGCGGTTATCGACGCCGTGTCGCCGGAGCAGCAGCAGAGCTGGTACTGCCTGACCGCCGTCATCGAGGACGTCGATGCGGCGGCGCGCAACGCGGTCGTGGGGGCACTCAACGCGGCCGGCATCGGCACCAGCATCTACTATCCGCAGCCGGTGCCGCGCCTGACCTACTACCGCGACAAATACCGCACCGACCCTGCCACCTATCCGAATGCGACCCGCATCAGCGACCAGTCGATCGCCCTGCCGGTGGGCCCCCACCTCGAAGAGACCGACATGGATCGCATCGCCGGAGCGTTCGCGCGCGCCCTGAAGGAGAACCTGTGATCGCCCAGAGCCTTGCCGGCCGCCGTGTCGCCCTGATCGGTGGCGCCGGCTTCATCGGACACAACCTCGCCATCGACCTGAAGGCGCGCGGCGCCGACGTGCACATCATCGACAGCCTGCAGGTCAACAACCTGGGCGCGTTTTCGAACGGGTCGGGAGACCCGTCCAAGCAGCTCTACATGCAGCTCATCTACGAACGCCTTGCGGCGCTGCGCGAAATTGCGGTACCTCTGCACGTGGTCGACGCTCGCGACTACCATGCGCTGACGCGCTGCCTCTCGGACATCGGTCCGGATTGCGTTGTTCAGCTTGCGGCGATCGCGCACGCCAACCGCGCGAACAAGGACCCGTTTTCCACCTTCGACCACAGCTTCCGAACTCTTGAGAACGCGCTCGATTTTGCTCGCGGCGATGGCATCCACTTTGTCTACTTTTCTTCGTCGATGGTGTATGGCAATTTCGACGGCGAGGCGGTCGACGAAGAGCGGCACTGCGAGCCGATGGGAATCTACGGCGCGCTCAAGTACGGCGGCGAAAAGCTGGTGATCGCCTACAACCAGGTATTCGGCCTGCCCTACACGATCGTGCGCCCGTCGGCGTTGTACGGCGAACGCTGCGTCAGCCGCCGGGTCGGCCAGGCCTTCATCGAAAACGCGTTGCGCGGCATCGACCTGACCGTCAATGGCGACGGTACCGATGCGCTGGATTTCACTTACATCGGCGACCTGGTGCAGGGTGTGCGGCTTTGCATCGAGCGGCCGGAGGCGCGCAACCAGACTTTCAACATGACCTTCGGCGGCGCGCGCTCGCTGAACCAGATGGTCGAGCTGATGCGGGCGAACTTTCCCGGTCTCGAAGTGCGCTACCAGCCGCGCGACAGCCTGATGCCGGAGCGCGGAACGCTGTCGGTCCAAAAGGCGCGCCGGCTGCTCGGCTACCAGCCGCAGTATCCCCTCGAAACGGGTTTCGTGCGCTACATCGATTGGTACAAAGATCTTGCGGCCCGCCATCCGGACCACTTCGGCCGGGCGGGTGCCGGGCGCACATGATTGAGCACCAGCGCGACGCCTGGCTTTCCGAGGTGACCGGGATGGCCTGTCATCGTCACGCCGGAGGCGGCAGCGACGACGCGGCGATCCAGGCGCTCGCCGAGGCCGGCGACGGATTTCATTTTGCCAAGCTCGGACCTTCGGACGTGGCCGCGCTGCGCGCATACCAGCGTGCCGGCTTCTATCTCGTCGACACCAATGTTGTTTTTGCGGCAGCGGCTCCCGCGCAAGCTGTGCCGGTGGGTGGCCCGTCCGCCCTGGCGACGCCCGCAGACCACGACAGCGCGTGCGAGCTGGCCGGGCGCGCGTTTTCTTTTTCGCGCTTTCACCTCGACCCACTGTTTCCGGACGCGCTGGCCGATCGCATCAAGGCGGAATGGGTGAGAAGCTACTGCAAAGGGCGTCGCGGCGACGCGCTCTTCGTGACCCGCGCGGGAGGGCGAGTGACAGGCTTCCTTGCGGCGATGCTGACCCAGGCAGGGACTGCCAAGGCCGCGCTCATCGACCTGATCGCCGTGGACGCTGCGTCTCGTCGCAGCGGGGCGGCCCGCACGCTGATCGGCGCGTTTCGTGCGCATTACGCGGGCCGGGTCGCGGAGCTGCGCGTCGGCACCCAGCTGGCCAACCCGGCGTCGATTGCGTTGTACCAGGCCTGCGGGTTCGGGCTCGCCGAGGCTTCCTACACCCTGCACGCGCACCGCCGTGACGGAGTCTGCCTGTGAGGATCGGCCGCTTCGACAGCGCCGCGCGGCCGATCCTGATCGCGGAAATCGGCAACAACCACGAAGGCGATGCCGGCCACGCGCGCGAACTCGTCGCCGCGGCCTTGGAGGCCGGCGCCGACGCCGTCAAGGTGCAGGTCATCGATCCGCCGCGACTGGTCAACATCGCCCAGGCGGAGCGCATCGCGCAGCTGGGACGATTCGTCTTGCCGCTGCAGGTATTCGTGGAATTGGCCGAGCAGACCCGCGCCGGCGGAGCCGCCTTCATGGCCTCGGCATTCGACGTCGACTCGCTGGCGCACATCGCGCCGCACTGCGACGCGCTCAAGGTGGCTTCCGGCGACCTGACCTTCGATGCCCTGCTCGTTGCCGCAGCCTCCCACGGACCGCCGGTCGTGCTCTCTACCGGCATGGCGCGCATGGCGGAAGTCGCGCGCGCGGTCGATGTTTTCGCTGGGGCGACGGTCACACATCCCCTGGAAGAACGCCTGGCGCTGCTGCATTGCGTGAGCCTGTACCCGACCGGTCCCGGGCAGGCCAACCTCGGCGCCATCGGGGCTCTGGCGGCCGCGTTCGGCCTGCCCACCGGTTACTCGGACCATACGCTGGGCATCGAGGCGGCGCTGGTGGCGCTCGGCCTGGGTGCCCGGATCATCGAAAAGCACTTCACGATCGACAAGGCGCGCAGCGCCTTCCGCGACCACGCGCTATCCGCCGACCCGGCGGAGTTCGCCCGTCTGGCCGGGGTCGTGCGCGGTTATCGCGAATTGCTCGGCAGCGGGCGCAAGGACGAAAAGATCGCCGACGCTGCCTCGGCGGCTGCCGTGCGACGCAGCGCTGTCGCTGCACGCGACCTGGCGGCAGGGACCGTGCTGGCGGCAGCCGATCTGGACTACGTCCGGCCCGGCGATGGTATTTCCCCGGCGCACACGGCGACAATCACCGGGCGTCATCTTCGCCGCGCGCTGCCGCGCCACGCGGTGATCCGGATGGACGATCTCGGCTGATATGTGCGGAATCGCCGGCTACATCGGCACGCGCGATCTTTCGCCGCACGCGATCGAGGGGTGCCTTGCGCTCATGCGCCGGCGCGGGCCCGACGGCCAGGCCGCCAGGCAATGGGTCAACCGCGCCGGGCGGCATGTCCACTTGCTGTTTTCGCGCCTGTCCATCATCGACTTAGACGAGCGCGCCGGGCAGCCGATGGCGCGCGGGACGGACTGGATCGTCTTCAATGGCGAGCTGTACAACTATGTCGAACGGCGTGCGGAGCTGGAAAGGGAGGGCGCGCGCTTCTCTACCTCGTCCGATACGGAAGTCATGCTGGCGTGGCTTGGCGCGCGCGGTCTGGACGGCCTGGATGCCTGCGAAGGCATGTGGGCCTTCGCTTTGTACAGGGAGCAGACGGGCACGCTCACGCTGTGCCGCGACCGTTTCGGCGAGAAGCCGCTGTACCTGTATCGCGACGCGACCGGGGTCTACTTCGGTTCGGAGGTCAAGTTCGTCTTCGCCCTCCTGGGGCGGCGCCTGCCGGTCAACGCCGACCATCTGCGGCGCTTCATGGTCAATGGCTACAAGGCCTTGTACAAGGGGCGCCACACGTTCTTCGCCGGCCTCGAGGAACTTGGGCCCGGCGAGCTGCTTGAACTCGACCCGGAGGGCCGCGGCGAAGCGCGGCGCTACTGGCAGCCGCGGGCCGCCGTCGAGCCGGACATGGAGTATGCCGACGCAGTGGCCGGGGCGCGGGATCGTCTGGTGCGTTCGGTCGAGCTGCGCTTGCGCGCCGACGTGCCGCTGGCCTTTTGCATGAGCGGCGGCGTCGACTCCAACGCACTGATCAGCATCGCCAAGCGCGTGTTCGGCTACGACGTGCATGGGTTCACGATCGTCAACAGCGACGCTCGTTACGAAGAGCAGGACATGGTGGAGTGCGCGGTGCGCGAGCTTGACGTGCGTCACACGGCGCTGCCGGTCACGACGCGGGATTTCCTGCCGCGCCTGCGGGAGCTGGTGCGCTACCACGACGCGCCGGTATACACGATCACCTACTACGCGCAATGGATGTTGCAGGAGGCCATTGCAGCGGCCGGTTACCGGATCTCGGTGAGCGGCACCGCCGCCGACGAATTGTTCACCGGCTACTACGACCACCACTTAGCCTACCTGTGCGAGGTCGACGGCGACGCGGCGCTGCGCGGACCAGCGCGCGCGGCCTGGACGGAGCATATCCGGCCGATCGTGCGCAACCCTTACCTGCGCGACCCTGATCTATTCGTGCGTGACCCGGCGTTTCGCGACCATGTTTTCCTGGGCGCGGATGGCTTCGCCGGCTACCTGACCGCGCCGTGGGGTGAGGCTTTCGAGGAGCGGAACTACAGCCCGCACCTGCTGCGCAATCGCATGCTCAACGAGCTGTTCCACGAGGCGACACCGGCGATCCTGCATGAGGACGACCTCAACGCGATGTACCACTCGGTGGAGAATCGTTCGCCCTTCCTCGATCGGTCGCTGTTCGAGTTCTGCAATTCGATCCCGACCCGCCATCTGATCCGCGACGGCCGCGCCAAGGCGGTGCTGCGCGACGCGCTCGCCGGCATCGGCCCGGATGCGGTCATGCGCAATCGCCGCAAGGTCGGCTTCAACGCGCCGATCTACGACTTCCTCGATGTTGCCGACCCGGCGGTGCGCGAGGAACTGCTGCGCGACAGCCCGGTGTTCGAACTGATCCGCCGCGGCGCGGTCGAAGACTTGCTCGCCAAGCCGGACCTCCCCAACAGCGAGAGCAAGTTCCTGTTCTATTTCCTCAACTGCAAGATGTTCCTCGAAGAGTTCGCCTGATGCGGGGCCTGCCTTGAAGTACTGCGCGCGCTGCGTACTGCCCGATTCCCGGCCCAATCTTTCGATCGGCGACGACGGGGTGTGCAATGCCTGCCGGGCGCACGCCACCCGCCCGACCATCGACTGGGATGAACGCGGGCGACTGTTCGGCGCGGTGGTTCGCGAGGCGCGCTCGCGCAGCACCGGCTACGACTGCGTGATTCCGGTCAGCGGCGGCAAGGACAGCACCTGGCAGGTGGTCAAGTGCCTCGAGGCCGGCCTCAATCCGCTGGCGGTCACCTGGAAGACGCCTGCGCGCACCCCGATCGGCCAGGCCAACCTGGACAATCTGGTACGTCTGGGCGTCGACCACATCGACTACCAGATCAGCCCGAAGGTCGAGGCCGCCTTCATGCTGCGCGCATTCGAGCGCTTCGGCAGCACCGCGATTCCCATGCACATGGCGCTGTTCGCGATACCGCTGTCGATCGCGGTGCGCTTCCGCATACCGCTGGTGGTGTGGGGCGAGAATTCGGCCTTCGAGTACGGCAGCAAGGACGACGCGCTGACGGGCTTCCGCCTCGATGCCGCTTGGCTGGCCCGCCATGGCGTCACCCATGGAACGACCGCGGCGGACTGGGTCTGTGAGGAGTTGCCTGCGCGTTCGCTTGCCGCGTATTTCGGTCCGGACGACCGCGACCTGGAAGCAGCCGGTGTGAGCGCGGTGTTTCTCGGCTATTACTTCGCCTGGGACCCGCAAGAGAGCTACCGCGTCGCCTGCATGCACGGCTTCCGCGCCAGCGCGGAGGGCGCGCGCACCGGTTACTACGACTACGCCGACATCGACGACGAATTCATTTCCATTCATCACCATCTCAAGTGGCACAAATTCGGCTTCACGCGACTTTTCGACAATCTTTCACTGGAGATTCGAAACGGCAGACTGTCCCGGAGCGAGGCCGTCGCGGTCATCGCCCGCGCCGGCGACCAGGAGCCCGCGGCGGACATCCAGCGATTCTGCGAGTTCGCCGGCATCGACCGGGCGCGCTTCGACGGCATTGCCGAGACCTTTCGCAACCCGGAGGTGTGGCACCGTGCCGACGGGCGCTGGAAGATTCCAGGCTTCCTGATTCCGGACTGGGAGTGGCGATGAAGTTCGAACCGCGTGATCCCCCACGCGCTTTCTCGGTTGGACAAGACGGACGACTTGTCATGCTCGACTGCGGCGTGGTGCATCTGGCAGCCGATGAGCAGGTCACTTTCGTCACAGTGAAGGGCGCGCAGTATGACGTATCGCGCAAGGAATGGGGTTTTTATGCCACGCCTTCGCTCAACGGTCGACTGTCCGGATTCGGGTTGCGGACATGCCTGGCGTGCAACTCCCAAGGGCGCTACTTCGTGCTGCTGGTGGAGCGCGGGCATGAAGCAGCTTTTGAACAGTACGCTGCGTTCGAAGCGCTACGCGTGGTGGCCTGGCTTGATGATGCTGACGCACTCGCGGCCATCGAACGAGGCATGCGCATAGGAACCGGAGAAGGCTGAAATGCGGCCAATTGAGTGCATTTGCGGTTGCCGTGAGTTCGCGCCAGTCTTTGTCTATCGCGAACCTCCTCCAGGCGAGGTGCGGTTCGATCTCCGCGGCAGCGCCTATGCGCGCGACATTGTCCGTTGCCGTTCGTGCGGACATATGTTGTCGATTCACGATATCGACCTCGACGATCTGTACGCCGGGCGGTACGTCGATGCAACCTACGGACCAGACGGCCTGCGGCGAGCCTTCGACCGGATCGTGGCCTTGCCACCGGCGCGCTCCGACAATGTTGCGCGTGTCGAGCGAGTGGTCGAATGGATGCGGACCGGTCGCGCCCGGACTCGTCCATCGCCAACGGTACTTGACGTCGGGTCGGGTCTATGCGTATTTCTGCACCGACTGCGCGCGGAAACCGGTTGGCGATGCGTCGCGCTCGATCCGGATCCTCGCGCTGCCGAGCATGCCGGGCGGGTGGCCGGGGTCGAGGGGGTGCGCGCCGACTTCATGACCGCCCACGACGTGGGCCTGTTCGATCTGATCTCGTTCAACAAAGTGCTTGAGCATGTCGCCGATCCGATTGCCATGCTGGAACGCGCACATGACCTGTTGGCCGAAGGAGGTGCCGTTTACATCGAGGTGCCGGACGGCGAACGCGCTTGTACCGATGGTCCGGGGCGTGAGGAATTTTTCATCGACCATCATCATGTCTTCAGTGAACGCTCCACGGCCGTACTGGCGGAAAAGAGCGGATTTGCCATAGATCGGATGGAACGGCTTCGCGAGCCGAGCGGAAAGTACACGCTGTTCGCGTTCCTTTCGAACGCGCCGACCTGAGCAAGGGCTTGTTCAGGGAGTCACGGTCCAACGCGGTCGCGAGCGAAACTCCGGCGCCACAAGTTCATCTTCCGTGCGCGCCAGTCGCAACGGATTGAGTTTCGATCGGCGCAGTCGGTTGAAAATTCGCTCGCGCAACGCCGGACGAGCGTAGCAGTGGCCGCGAATTACCATGCGCTCGCGACCTGCCGTCAGCTCGCCTGCGCGGTGAAGGCCGGCGGTGTCGAAGATCACCGCTGTGCCGGCCGGACCATTCAGGCTCACCCTGCTCGCCGGCACCTCGTTGTCCGGAAGGAACACTGGAAACTCGTCCTCGCCGCGGTAGCGGTGATAGTGGATCCGATAGATGGAGTGATGGTTCGAGCCGGGTACGTACATCATCGCGCCATTGCCGGCATCGACATCGTTGAGGTAGAGAAGAAACTTGAGTGAGCGCGACGGATCGAGGTGCCAGCTGCCATTGAAATCCATGCATTCGACGTCGTGCGTCAGGTACAGTTCAGGGTTGACACGGAATGCATGTTCGCCATAGAACTGCCCGGCTATCTGTTCGATCTGCGTCGAGTAAAAGCTGGTGGCAACAGCCGGATAGCGTGCGCGATCGAGTTCCGTGTCGAGAACGCGCATGAAGCGCGAACGATTGACACGCTTGAAGGTCGGTGCCGACTCGACTTCAGCCTGCTCCAGAAGGGCGGCAAACTCTGTCCGTAGCACCGCACATCCGGATGCAGAGACAAAATTTCGGACGACAACGACGCCATGCAAGGCGAGCGTTCCCGCGATCCTGCGAAAATCTTCCGTTGCTGCGTCGGCGGAAAGCATGGCCGGCGCGAATCGCCGCTGCTCGGGGCTTGCAGCCCATTCCGGCAGCAGCGCGATTGCGGGCGCGGACATTGGTCGCCTGGATTCCGATGTCAGGCCTGCGGCGCTGCTTCACGCTTTGGCTTGACGAACTCCATCTTGAACACGGCCTGGCTGTAGTTCAAGCTCACGTCGTTCTGCTGGCGCTTGAGATTGTCCGGATCAAGGAGCTTGCGCGGATTGGCGGCAGATTCGGACTTCTGGTACATATATCCGCCCGTGCGCAGCAATCGGCCTTCGGAGAGGCCGAGCTTCAGCATGCGATTGAGTTCTCCCGCGTAATGCTTGATCAGCCCCTCGATTTCCTCGGTCGGCATGCTGGTCATGTTGAGGCAAAAATCCTGCCGCTCCGTGATGCCGTCCAGGTAGGCGTTCTCGTCGACGATGTGCCCGTGTTGGCGAGCATATTCGTACATCTTGGTGTAAGGCAAGGGCAACAGGTAGCCGATGCTTGGGTAAATGCCGACATCGAGGCATTGCTCGAAAGTCTCGCGTATCGTATCGGCGGTTTCGATCGGATAGCCGAACACCACGCTGATGCTGCTGGAGATGCCGGCCTCGTTGAGGACGCGGGTCTGTTCCTTGAAGTTGTCCGCGCTGACCTTTTTTTCCATCATGTCGAGGATCGCTTGGTTGCCGGACTCGAGCGAGAACCCGACGTTCACGCAGCCCGACTCGCGCAGCTTGCGGGCAACCGCGAGCCGCTCGGCATACGAGAACTTGTCCTTGCCGAACAGGTCGGTGCGCACCGCAGCGTTCCAGTAGAACTTGAGGCCGGAAGCCAGGATCGCATCGGCCATGCGCTCGGCCTGGCGCAGCGAGGCGAAACTCAGGTCATCCCAGAAATTGATGAAGTTGACCTGGTACTTCTCGATGTTGCGGCGGATCTCGGCCAGGATGTTTTCTGGAGACCGGTAACGATACGGATCGTCCCAGAACACGAAGTGGCAGAACGTGCAGCGAAACACGCAGCCGCGCGCGGTAGCCACCGGCATGACGCGCGGCAGGTTGTTTTCGTCGAAAATCAGGCCGTCGGCACCGGCGTAGGATTTCTGGAAGTAGCGTTCGACGTCGAAGAAGCTCCAATCGACCATCGGCAACTCGTCAATCTTGCAGGCGGGCCTCTTGGGCGTCTGCACGAAACGGCCCTGGCCGTCGAGGAAGGCGATGCCCTTGACAGCTGCCAAGTCGCCGCCGTCCCGCCAAGCGTCCAGTGTCTCGATGCACGAGAACTCGCCTTCGCCTATGATAACCACATCGACCGCCGAATTGCGCAGGAACACCTCGGGGACCGAGCCGCCGACGGAGTTTCCAACCACTACGCGACAGGCAGGCTGGAAGCGCTTGACGGTCCGGGTCAACCATTTCATCCATTTGTAGTGGGTGACAATAGAGCCCGCCAATACGACGTCGTACGCTTTGCGCCGGAAGTGCTCCTCAACTTGAGCATCATCGAGATCGTCGATATCGATGTCGAGCAGATCAAATTCGTAGCCTGCGCGCCTGACGGCGGTCATAACGGCCGCCACGCCAACGGGCAGATACTTGGTGGCGGAACCCGGGCGCAGGCTGGGATTGACGAAGCAAAGTTTCATCGAAGATCTTTCTGAAAAGCCCGTGAGAAGGGGAGCCGCAAGGCGTGATGCGAATCACGCCTTGCCTTCATGCGGCCACCCAAACGCGGTCCGATCGCATGAGCAAGAGGTGCGAGAGCATCTAAATGCTTGATATTATGTTATATTTTGCTCTCAATGTAAACTGGAATCCGGGGCGACGCGGCTAGCGCATCGGCGCTCCGTCGCGCCGTTGAGAAAGTTCGAGTTCGACGACATCAGGCAGGTTTTCGAAGATGTCGAGTCTGCGTACCCGGTGGATCGCTGGCGGGTCGACGACTTGGCCGTGTGGCCGATCATCCGCAACGACCTCTACCTCAGGATGTTCGCCGGTTACTTTCCGCCTGCCGACGGTGCCACATCGAGGTCGGAAAGCGGATGGAAGCGCCGTCTCAAGGGCGCGGCGCGCATCGCCCGCTCCATGGCCGGGGACCGCATACCCATGCGGGCGGGGCAACGCTCGATTGCCGACGTGGTATTGCTTAGCGACGGAATTTCGTACTTGACGGATTCTTTCGGCTTGACGGAGAAGTTCTGCGATCCGATCGCCGGGATTTATTCGCAGGCAGGTTACTCGACGCTACTTCTCAACCCTTCGCCGCGTTCCGAATTGTCTGCGACGACGTCGACGTTTCCGGTACGTAAGCTTCTCGACGCCCAACGCGACCGCCAGCGTGCACTGGGCGTGCTGTTGCGTCGCCGCCCGAGACTAGATCTGACTGGCTACGACCGCTGCGCGGCCGACGTTCGCGCTGCCACAGGGGTGTCGCTGCTGGGGCCCGCCGAATTGCAGATCATCGTCGGCACCATCGGCGCCTACGCAGCGGTCCTGGAGACGCTGCTAGCGGCTCGCCGAGCAAAAGTCGGCTTCCTGTGTTGCTATTACTGCAACGAGGGCTATGCTTTCGTGCTCGCTTGTCGCCGCCTGGGGATTCCGGCGGTCGACATCCAGCACGGCGTCGGCGACCACATCCATCTTGCCTATGTCGGATGGCACCGCGTTCCGACGGAAGGGTATGCGGTCATACCGTCGGCATTCTGGTGCTGGACGTGCAACGATGTCAAGCAGATCGATCGCTGGGCGCGGCCACTGCGGTCGCGGCATCGTGCTTTGTTGGGGACGAACCTACCGCTTGACAGACATCTTGCGCTCAGCGGCGAACCAGATGCAGCCCAGCGGGAAATCGAAGCCGGCCTTTTCGGCGCGAGTGTGCCTTCGCCCCGGCGTCCGATACGGGCGCTGGTCTCGTTGCAGCCCAATTACCTGACCGACGCGCCTTGGCGGGAGTCCCTGCACCGCATGATGGCCCGATTGGGCGATCAGGTGGTGTGGTGGATGCGCCTGCATCCGGGCATGCGCGGTGATCTGGAGCGCGCGAGCGCGATGGCGCCGGCCGGCCTGCAGACCGAGTACGTCAAATGTACTGCGCTGCCGCTCTACACTTTGCTCCGCCACGCGGACGTTCATCTCACCCACTGTTCTTCGACGGCCCTCGAGGCGGCCGCGTTCGGTGTCGACACGCTGCTTCTCAGCAGGCTGGGCGCTGACTATTTTTCCGGCCTGATCGCGGAAGGGCGTGCGACATTGGTTGAGGAGCCGGCGGGTTTTGCTGCCGCATTGCGAGCCGCTGCGGCAGCGCGGATCGATCCCGCCGTCATGGCGGCCGGAGCCGCGGCGCGCCTTGCGCACGCGCGAACAACCTTGCTGTCCCTGCTCGCCGACCCCGCCGGTACACACTGAGGCTCAATGTTCGACGTACTGCGCACCATCCTGCCCTGGCTGTCCCGCCGTGAGCGCCGCGAGATCGTCATGGTTTTCGTCGCCGCGCTCGCGGCGGCCTTCATGGACATGCTCGGCATCGCTTCGGTAATGCCGTTCGTTGCCTATCTGTCGAACCCGGATGCAGCCTCCAGCCTGCCGTTGCTGAGGGAGTTCCAGCGGATCTTCGACATCTCGACTTTCCGGGAGACCGCGCTGGCGATGGGCGGCTGCGTGCTGGCTGCCGTGATCGCGGCAAATGCGCTGAACGCTCTGGCTACCTGGCTCCTTATCCGTGCGACGGCAATGCGCGTGCACAGTTTGTCTTCGCGCATGTTTGCGTACTATCTCGCGAGGCCCTATGAGTACTATTTCCAGCGCAATACCGCCGAACTCGGACACCGAGCGCTGCATCAGGTCGCCCGTGTGGTCTCGGGCCTGTTTTTTCCTGCGGTGCTGATCGCGGTCCGTGCGTTGCAGGTGAGCGCCGTGTTCGTCCTCATCGTCATCGTCAATCCTGGAGTCGCCGCAAGTGTTGCGTTGCTGTGCGGAACACTCTTTCTGGGTGCGTACCAGATACTGAAGAACGCGATCCACCGCGCAGGGTTGCGTGCGACCGAGTCGGGTGCCGCGCGCCAACGCCTTGCCACGGAGGCGTTGGCAGTGGTCAAGGAAGTGCTGCAGAGCGGACGCGGAGCCTGGTTCCTGCGTCGCTACGAGTCGGCTTCCCTGGTGGCTGCGCATTCGGAAGTTGCCAGTCAGGCGGCCGCGCAGCTGCCCCGCTACGCGCTGGAGGCTCTGTTGTTCGGCGGCATGGTCGGGGTTGTCATATTGCTCGTGGTTATCGGTTACGACACGGCGCAGATCGTGCCGCTGGTTTCGCTATACGCTTTCGCCGCCTATCGCCTGATGCCCTCGCTCCAGCAGATCTTCGTCAACTACTCGGCCTTGCGCTACAACCGCTCGGCACTCGACGAACTGCGCGCCGATCTTGACTCGGCGACGCTGGCCGGTGCTTCGTTTTCTTCGGCGTCCACACCGTCGCGATTGGCTCTGCACCATGAGATCGGCTTGCGCGGCGTCTGTTACAGATTTCCGGGCGATACAGCCGGTACCCTCGAAGGCGTCGACCTGGTGATCGAGGCACGCGCTTGCGTGGGTCTGGCCGGGACTTCCGGTTCCGGCAAGACCACCCTTATCCACCTGATCGGCGGACTACTCGCACCCACCGCTGGCCAGATCGTCGTCGATGGAGAGCCTCTCGACGATGCCCGTCGGCGCGACTGGCGCGCATCGATCGGTTTCGTTTCCCAAGACCTCGTCTTGATCGACGACTCCCTGGCGGCGAACATCGCTTTGGGCGTGCCCGAGGAGGAACGCCTGCCGGCCGCGGTCGAACGGGCCGCGCGGCTTGCGCACTTGCATGATTTCGTCCTGCGCGAGTTGCCTCAGGGATACGCGACCAGGGTCGGTGACCGCGGCATACGGCTTAGCGGAGGTCAGCGGCAGCGGGTGGCAATCGCTCGGGCTCTCTATCACGACCCCGAGGTACTGGTCTTCGACGAAGCCACCAGTGCTCTAGACGGAGCGACCGAGCGCGCCGTTCTGGACGCGCTGGCCGAAATCGGCCGCACCAAGACGGTGGTGTTGGTGGCGCACCGCCTGAGCACCCTGGCCCACTGCGACGTGATTCACTTAGTCGATGCAGGGCGCATCGTCGCCAGCGGCAGCTACACCGACTTGATGGCAAGCGAGGCGCGCTTTCGCGCCCTGGCCGGCGCCGTCGAATCGGCGCCCGAAGAGGTGGCGAAATGCTAGCCGTTGTCGACTATGGCCAGGGCAACGTCGGTTCGGTCGTCAATCTGTTCCGCAAGGCCGGCGCGCGGGCCGAACTGAGCGGCGATCCGGTCGAGTTGCGTGCGGCGCGGGCCCTAGTCCTGCCCGGGGTCGGCGCGTTCGATACTTGCATGCACGCGCTGCGCGCCTCCGGACTCATTCCGTTTCTTGAAGAACGCGTGCTTGGCGCTCAGGTGCCGCTCCTGGGCATCTGCGTCGGTATGCAGATGCTCACCGGCGGTAGCGACGAAGGGGAATTGCCCGGGCTGGGCTGGGTGGCGGGGCGTACCAGGCGCCTTGGAGTTCCGGTGGGCACGGAACTGCGCCTCCCGCACATGGGCTGGAACCGGGTTATCCCGCGGCGGCCCGGCGGGCTCTTCGCTGGCATGGAGGACTTGGCGCGTTTCTATTTCGTCCACTCGTATCGAGTCGAGTGTGATGACCCGGCGGATATCAGCGGTGAGGCCGATTACGGGGGGCCATTCACCGCGGCAATCGAGCGTGGCAGCCTCTGCGCGGTGCAGTTCCACCCGGAAAAAAGCCACAGGTTCGGCCAGCGTCTGGCCGCGAACTTCCTGGCGTTCGCGGCGTGATCGGAGTGCGCGTGATCCCTTGCCTGCTTGTCGAGCGCGGGCGGCTGGTCAAGACCGTGCGATTCGGCAATCCGACTTACATCGGCGACCCGATCAACGCGGTGCGCATCTTCAACGACAAGGAAGTTGATGAGCTGATCGTCCTCGATATTGGCGCCAGCCGGGATGGCCAGGCCGCCGATCTCGGCCTGCTGCGCGAACTGGCCAGCGAGTGTTTCATGCCGCTCGCCTATGGCGGCGGTGTGCGCACTGCGACGGACGCGGAGCGACTGGTACGGACCGGGATCGAGAAGGTCGTCATCAACACCGCGGCGGTGGAGCGGCCGGAGTTGGTCCGCGAAACTGCCGCAGCAATAGGTTCGCAGAGCGTGGTGGTCGCTCTCGACGTGCGGCGCGACTGGTTCGGCAGGTACGGCCTACGCACCCACGGCGGGAAACGCGCTGCCGGAGCGAGTCTAGCGGACCATCTGCGCGCGGTCCAGGACATGGGCGCCGGCGAGGTCGTGGTCAATTCGATCGATCGCGATGGCACCCGCGCGGGGTACGATGTGGACCTCATCGACAGGGTGATGCGAACGTCGCGGGTGCCGGTGATCGCGCTCGGTGGCGCCGGTAGTTTGGAGGATCTGCGGATCGCCCACCTGCGCACGGGCGTGCCGGCCCTGGCGGCCGGTACCCTGTTCGTGCTGCACGGACCGCACCGCGCGGTCCTGATCCAGTACCCAGGCTATGCGGTTCTGGAAGCCATGTTTGCGACAAGCCCGGAGGAACATGCCAACAGGTCGTGAGTGCACACGCTGTGTGATGGACATGAGCGATCCCGATATCGCTTTCGACGCGCACGGCGTATGCAATCATTGCCGCGCTTTCGAGCGTGATCGCAACGCGCGAGCGGCCGTCGGCGACGATGGCGGGGAGCGTCTGGATCGCGCGGTGCAGCGGATCAGGGCGCGCGGCGCAGGGCGTCCCTACGACTGTGTGATCGGTGTCAGCGGCGGCGTCGACAGTTCTTTCGTCGCTTTGCGCGCAGTTGAACTCGGCTTGCGACCGCTGGCCGTACACGTTGACGGGGGATGGAACACCGAACTAGCCGTGGCGAACATCGAAAATCTCGTCAAGCGGCTCGGCATCGACCTCGAGACCGTCGTCGTCGACTGGGACGAGATGCGCGATCTACAGCTGGCCTTTTTCCGCGCCGGACTTTCGAACTGCGATATTCCCCAGGATCACGCTTTCGTCGCAGCAACATGGCGGACGGCATTGCGCCGCGGTGTGCGCGACATCCTGTCCGGCGTCAATCTCGCTACCGAGTACATCAGTGCACGCTGGGGCCATACGTTCGGCGATCTCACGCATCTGAAGGCCGTGCACGCCCGCTTTGGCAAGAGGGCGCTGCGACGCTATCCGACGTTCAACTTTCTGCAGATGGCGCTTTGGTGGCCACATGTCCGCGGCGTCCGCGAGACACGGCTGCTAGACCTGTTTCCCTATGTCAAGGCCGATGCCAAGGCCGTGCTCATCGAAAAGCTGGGTTGGCGCGACTACGGCGGCAAGCACTACGAGTCCGCCTTCACGAAGTTCTACCAGGCTCACTACCTGCCTGTAAAATTCGGCTTCGACAAGCGCCGTATCCATCTTTCCAACCTGATCCTTTCCGGCCAGATGACGCGTGAAGAGGCTCAATCCGAACTGGCTGCCGAGTTGTACGAGCCGCGCCGGCTAGCCGAAGACAAGGCCTTCATCGCCAAGAAGCTGGGCATATCGTTGGACGAGTTCGAAGCAATCCTCGCCGCGCCACCACGTCGGCATGAAGAGTTTCCGACCAACACCGCGCTGGTGCAGCGCTACCAAGCATTGACTGCGGTGTTGCGTCGATGGCTGGGTCGCGCCGACGCGGCTGGCGCCTCCCGGGCATGATCGGCTTCGCACTCGTCGGCTGCGGCCGCATCGCCCGTCGTCACGCGGACATACTGGCCGGCGGGCAGGTGGAAGGGGCAAACCTGGTGGGCGTGTGCGACATCGATGGCGAGCGCGCGCGCGCTTTCGGGGAGCGCCACGGCGTGCCCTGGTTCACCGACTTCGATGCGATGATGATCGAGTTGGCAGACCGCGTGCATGTAGTCAGTGTGCTGACGCCGAGCGGCATGCATGCGCGCCACACAATCGCCCTGGCGGCGTATGGCAAGCACATCGTGGTCGAGAAGCCGATGGCACTGACACTCGCCGACGCCGATGCGATGATCCGCGCCTGCGATCTGGCCGGCGTGAAGCTGTTCGTGGTCAAGCAGAACCGCTACAACCTGCCGGTGCGCAAGCTTCGCGAGGCAGTCGAGGCCGGCCGGTTCGGAAAGATCGTTCTCGCTACGGTGCGGGTGCGTTGGTGCCGGACTCAGGAGTATTACGATCAGGACGCGTGGCGAGGGACCTGGGCTCAGGATGGTGGCGTGTTTTCCAACCAGGCCAGTCACCACGTCGATCTCCTGGAATGGATGGTCGGAGACGTCGATTCGGTATTTGCCAAATCCGCCACGGCGCTGGTCGACATCGAGGCCGAGGACACAGGGGTGGTCGTCGTCAAGTTCCGCAACGGGGCGCTCGGCGTCATCGAGGCGACGACGGCAACCCGTCCGGTGGATTTGGAAGGATCGATTTCCATCCTGGGAGAGTACGGGAGCGTTGAAATCGGCGGTTTTGCGGTCAACCAGATGAAGGTGTGGAATTTTTCCCATCGACTGCCCGAGGACGACCTGGTGCTATCCGGCTTCCGGGAGAATCCTCCCAACGTCTATGGTTTCGGCCACGCGCGCTACCTCCAGCACGTGGTCGAGTGTGTCGTGCGTGGCAGCCCCGCGCTGGTCGACGGGCTGGAGGGGCGCAAGTCGCTCGAACTGATATCGGCGATCTACGAATCGATTGAAACCGGACGGGAAGTGGCTCTTCGCTTTGCGCCGCGCCATGCCCGATTGGGTCGCGGATGAGCGCGCGTATAGCGGCGACTGCCATGATTCATCCAAACGTTCAGTTTGGCCGTGACGTCGTCATCGAGGACTTTTGCGTCATCGGCTGCCCGCCGCGTGATGCCGCTCCCGGCGAACATGCGACAGTGATCGGGGACGGTGCAGTGATCCGATCGCATGCGATCGTGTATGCCGGCAATCGCATCGGCGCGCGCTTCCAGGCGGGTCACGCGGTGTTCCTGCGCGAATTCAACCAGATCGGCGACGACGTCAGCGTAGGGACGCAGTCCATCATCGAGCATCATGTGCGCATCGGCGACCGGGTGCGCATCCACTCCCGCGCGTTCGTTCCGGAGTTCTGCGAACTCGATGAGGGTTGCTGGATCGGCCCCGGCGTCGTGATGACCAACGCCAAGTACCCGGCGACGCCCGACACCAAGGCCAACCTGCGCGGAGCACACATCGGCCGCGGCGCGCGCGTGGGGGCCAACGCGACGCTGCTGCCCGGCGTGCGCATCGGTGCCGATGCGTTTGTCGGTGCCGGCGCAGTCGTGACGCGGGACGTCGCGCCCGGCATGGTGGTTGCCGGCAACCCGGCCCGCCCGCGCGGCGGCGTCGACCTGCTGCCGTACAGCCGCAAGGGCGCATCGTGATTCCCCTGGTCAATCTGACCGCCCAGTATGCGCGCATCAGGGACGAGGTGCAGGTGGCCATTGGCGAGGTGCTGGAATCCAACGCCTTCATCCAGGGGCGTTTCGCCTCCCGCTTCGAAGCAGAGTTTGACGCTGCCCTCGGTGCCGGTCGCGGCGTGGCCTGCGCAAATGGCACCGCCGCCATTGCGCTAGCGCTCGAAGCCCTGGGCGTCGGTCGGGGCGACGAGGTGATCACCGTACCGAACACCTTCATCGCGACGGCCGAGGCGGTTCTTCAGATCGGTGCGCAGCCTGTCTTTGTCGATGTCGATCCGCGCACGCACACGCTTGATCCGGCTGCCCTCGATGCGGCGGTGACTCCACGTACGCGAGCGATCCTGCCGGTACACCTGTTCGGCAATGTGGCCGACATGGATGCCATCCTGGCGCTAGCGCGACGACACGGGCTGTTGGTGGTCGAGGACGCGGCACAGGCGCATCTTGCGCAGTGGCGGGGTCGGTCGGCCGGCACGCTGGGCGACGCCGGTACCTTCAGTTTTTATCCCGGAAAGAATCTTGGGGCTTACGGCGACGCCGGTTACGTGACGGCGGCGGACGCAAACGTCGCGGAGCGCGTGCGCCGGCTCGCCGACCATGGGCGCTCGACGAAGTATGAACATTCGCTGGTCGGCTACAACCAGCGAATGGACGGACTGCAGGCTGCGGTGCTGTCGGTCAAGCTCAGGCATCTGGCCGACTGGACTGCCGCGCGACGTCGCAATGCCGCCCTGTATCGAGATGCGTTGCAAGTGCCTGGACTGCAATTCGCCGAGCCGACCCCCGGTGCCGATCCGGTATACCACCTGATGGTTGTCGAGGTCTCCAACCGTGACGAAGTGATGCGCGCCCTGGAGGGCGCCAGAATCGCCTGCGGAATCCACTACCCATTGCCCTTGCACCTTCAACCGGCACTTGCGCATCTTGGCGGCCGGCGAGGCATGTTTCCGGTCGCCGAGCGTCTTGCCGGGCGGGTGCTCAGCCTGCCGATGTGCGCCGAACTGGACGAAGTCCAGATCAGCGCGGTCGCGACCGTCTTCAATCGCGTCGCGCGCGCATGAAGATCCTGCTCCTGGCTGACTACTATCCGGCCTACCTGAAGGCGTTTCATGCCGCCAATGCGGTCGGGGACATGGGCTATGTGGCGGCCCAGGAATGCCTTCTCTCGGATTATTTCGGGTCGTTCGTTTCCTACCGCAATCATTTCCGACGAATCGGCCATGACTGCGAGTTGGTCATCGGCAACGACTACGTGCTGCAAAGCCAATGGCTGCGCGAAGCAGGACTTCCGGAACGCGTCGGGCCAGAATCAAAGCTGGGTGTCGTATTGCAGCAGGTCAAGGCTTTTGCCCCCGACGTCATCTTCATGGGCAGCATGTTCGACTACTTCGGGGATTTCGCACGAGAGGCCGCACGAGTCACGCCGAACCTGTTCGTCTGGATCGCCTGCCCCTATCCGCGCGATCTCGACTTTTCCGGCATCCGCGGGGTATTCAGTTCAGTGGATGCCTTTGTCGCCGAGTTCCGCGCCGCCGGACTACGCGCCGAGCGACTCGATGCGGCTTTCGATCCCGACATTCTCGCGGCGCTGGGCCCTACCGAGAAGTGCTACGACGTGACGTTCATCGGCGGATTGTCTAGTCGCAGTCATCGACATCGAGTGCGCGCGTTGAAATCGCTGGTTCGTCAAGGCATCCGGGTCGATTTGTGGGGTTACGGATTGGACCGTGGCCTGTTTCCAAACCCGTTGGCCCGTAGTTTTCACGGTGAGGTCTGGGGCCTCGATTACTACCGGACGCTGGCGCAATCGCGGATAACGCTGAACTTCCACATCGACGTTGCGCGCAGTGCCGGATTTGCCGGCAACATGCGTACATTTGAGGCCACCGGTTGCGGTTGCGCGTTGGCCACCGACGGTGGGGAGGAGGTCGAGCGCTTGTTCCGCCGAGGCGAGGAGGTCTTTGCCCTGGAGAACATTTCCGACTTGGCGTCCTCCATAAGGGCCTTGCTGGCTGATCGAGAAGCTTGCGCGGCGCTATCCGCGCGCGGGCAGGCGCGTTGCATCCGCGAGCATGGCTACGCAGTCCGCATCAGGGAGTTCGAACGTGCCCTTGCGCGGCACCTGGACTAAGGAACGGGCGTATAAGCGATGAGTCTCGTCCCGCAGATAAACGATCGCAGCACCTGGCAGGCAATCAAGGCGTCGCTCAATCTCGCCTGGTTTCATGTCAACGGGCGACAGCCGTGGAGTCGAGGCTACTCTGAATACAAGCGACGCACAATAGAGTCAGCGATCCACGATCCGCGATTCGACCCACGGGCACTGCCGGCCGGTCATGGTGAGCGCGTCGATGAACGTGTCGTCGAATATCCGTGGGCGTTGAGCCGGCTGCGTTCGCGCCGACCCGGCAGCCTGCTTGATGCGGGGTCAGCGCTCAACCACGGCTATTTGCTTCGTCATCCGGCATTGGCCGGGCATCGCATTCATATACAGACGTTTGCGCCCGAGCCAGAGTGTCATTGGTACGCTGGCATTTCGTATTTGTTTGGCGATCTGCGCGACAACCTGTTTCGCGATGCAAGTTTTGACGAGGTCGTGTGCTTGTCCACCCTGGAGCATGTTGGACTGGATAACTCCGAGTACGCACCTGGGGAGAGCGATGGCAGCAGCGGGGACCATTTGCGTGCAGTGCGCGAATTGCGGCGAGTACTGCGCCCGGGTGGCCGGCTTCTGTTGTCGGTGCCTTTCGGCACGCATCGCAATCATGGTTGGTTTCAGGTGTTCGATGGACTCATGCTCGACGAGGTCGTGAAGGCGTTCGCGCCTTCTGCATTCAGCGAGATCTACTTCGGCTATACGAGCGCAGGTTGGGTCAACCGGGTGCGCGATGAAGTTCTCGACGCCACGTACTTCGATGTCAAGACTGCGACTGCCCCGGCGCCCGACCATGCCGCCGCTTCACGCGCAGTCGCGTGCCTCGAGCTGGTCAAATGAGCTGGCGCTGGCCATTCCGGTTTCGTTCGGCGGATCATGGCACGGTCGGGCGAGGCTCGGTGATTTACCCCTCGGCCCGTCTGGTGAATTCGCATGGTGGAAGCGAGGCGATTTCGATTGGGGAGAACAGCCATGTGCGCGGGGAGCTGCTCACGTTTGGACATGGGGGAAGAGTTCGAGTCGGAGATTACTGCTACGTCGGCGAGCAGACGCGCATCTGGTCGGCGAAATCGATCACGATCGGTGACCGGGTGCTTATAGCCCACCTGGTGAGCATATTCGACAACCTTACCCATCCGTTCGATCCGGTACTCAGGCATCGGCAGTTTCGCGCTATCGTCACCACCGGGCAGCCGCGGTCCATAGACCTTCAAGAGAGCCCGGTCGTGATCGAGGACGATGCGTGGATAGCCGCCCATTCGGTCGTACTGGCAGGTGTCCGGATCGGCAGGGCAGCGATAGTCGGAGCCGGAAGTGTTGTCACCTCCGATGTCGCTCCCTACACAGTGGTCGCTGGAAATCCCGCGCGTTTCGTACGCGAGGTTCCGCGTGGTGACTGAACCGAAGGTGTCCTGGGAGGCAGCCGTGCAGCGCTTGCGTGCCGACCCGGCGCGCCGCGAACTGATGCTCGCCTGCTATTTCGATGATCCCGTGGACGCGGCGGCGGAGCGCTTCCGTGCTTCGACTGAGTGGATCGAGACGCGGCGTTTTCTTCCTGGATCGCCGGGGCTGGCCCTCGAAGTAGGCGCCGGTCGTGGCATCGCTTCCTACGCGTTGGCGAGTGGGGGTTGGCAGGTGACGGCGCTCGAGCCTGACCCTAGCATTGTTGTTGGCGCAGGGGCGATCCGCGACCTTTGCGCACGGACGGGAGCGTTGATCCGAATTCACGGTTCTTCTGGAGAGGAACTGCCGTTTTCTTCCGAGCGCTTCGACTTGGTGTACTGCCGCGCAGTGTTGCACCACGCGCGCGACCTTCGTCGCATGTGCGCCGAAGCCTCGCGGGTGCTCCGGCCGGGCGGCTCGTTCGTCGCGGTGCGCGAGCACGTCTTGAGTTCGCGTGCCGACTTGCCGGCCTTTCTCGCCGCGCATCCCTTGCACGCGCTTTACGGCGGCGAGAACGCCTATCTCCTGGCTGAGTATCGGAGCGCAATTGCCTCCGCCGGGCTGCGAATCGAGCATTGCCTGGGTCCGTTCAGTTCCGACATCAACCTGTTTCCCGATTCGCGGTCGGTCGTTCGCGCAAGGATCGCGCGGCGCCTTCGACTGCCGAGCAGCCGCCTCGTACCGGATCTGGCCTTGCGGGCGCTGGACTGGTTTAGCGACGCGCCCGGCCGCCACTACTCGTTCGTGGCGCGCAAACCCGTGCAGGGGCGAGCATGACGCGGCTCGCCGTCGTCACCGGCGCGGCTGGCTTCATCGGGGGCCGGGTCGCTGCGCGACTGGTTCAGGAGGGCTGGCGGGTGATCGGGATAGGGCATGGCTCTCCGCCCCCGGAGTCGGGGCTGAAGAGGCGTTGGGTCGAATCGGATGTGTCGGCGACCGCATTGTCCAAACTCGGTTGCGCGCCGGACGCCATCATCCACTGCGCCGGGACCGCATCGGTCGGTCGTGCGGAGTCCGACCCCCGGGGCGAACAACTCCGCACGGTCGGAGCGACCCGCGCGGTGTTGGATTTCAGTGCCTCGCTTCCCGCACCGGCGAGGATGGTCATGGTTTCCAGCGCCGCGGTGTACGGTGCAGCCACCTTGATGCCCACACCGGAGAACGCGCCGTTGGGGCCCTTGTCGCGTTACGGCGAGTTCAAAGCCGAGGCCGAAGGGCTTTGGCGGGAGCATGCGTCGCGGTACGGCCAGTCGATGGCGATCGTCAGGTTGTTCTCGGTTTACGGTGAGGGGTTGCGCAAGCAGTTGCTATGGGACGCGTGCGGGAAACTCCTGCGCGGCGACGGACGATTCGACGGGACCGGAGACGAGACGCGCGACTGGCTGCATGTCGATGATGCAGCGAATCTCCTCGTATCGGCGATTGGCCAGGCAAGCAGAGATTGCGCGATCGTCAACGGCGGATCGGGGAGTGCGGTGCGGGTCCGGGATGTGCTCGAAGTCTTGCGTGTCGCGCTTGGGGACCTGCCCCTGCCGCGTTATTCCGGCGTGGCACGGTCCGGCGACCCGCAGCATTACGCAGCCGACATCTCTCTGGCGCTGTCCTGGGGATGGCGGCCCGGAATCTCATGGCGCGAAGGCGTCGAGCGCTACGCGCATTGGTTCACGACACTCGGCGAGGCCGCCCGGTGATGCGCATCGGGTTTGCCTTGGAGGCTGCAGCCTCCTGGCTTGGCGGCGCCAACTATCTGCGCAGCCTGATCGGCGCCATCCTCTCGGTGCCCGGGCGTCCGGCCACGCCGGTGCTGTTCGCCGCGCCGGGCGAAGCGGAGCGATGGCAGGCAGAGTTTCCCACTTCCGAAGTGGTGGCCACCCGGCTTCTCGAGCGTGGCAGCGGTGCGTGGCTGGTGCGGAAATTGTTGCTGCGCCCGACGGGTATCGATGCGGGGCTGCGCGCTCTTGCGCGGCGCCATCGTATCGACCTCCTTTCGCATTCCGGCACGTTGGGCCTGCGTGCCGGAACGCCGACACTCTGCTGGATCGCCGATTTGCAGCACCGGCGTCTACCCGAGTTCTGCGATCCAGCCGAATTTGCGGCACGCGAGGCCACCATCGGCCGCTGGCAGCGGGACGCCGCGGCGCTGCTTTTCAGCAGCCAGGCAGCGCGCGCCGACTTCGAGCGTTTCTATGCCCCGGGCCGGACGCCGCTTCACGTCGTTCCGTTCGTACCGAGCACCCGCACGCCCGACCTGGCGAACGTCCCGTTCGTGCTTGAGCGCCTGGGCATTTTGCAGCCCTTCTTTTACGTGCCCAACCAGTTCTGGCTGCACAAGAACCACCGCTTGGTCATCGAAGCGGCGTTGCGCCTCCACAAGGCCGGGGTGGCGGTGCAGGTGGTGTTCACGGGCGCTGGGGACGACTATCGGGGCCGTGGCCACCTGGATTCGCTGCGCGCGTTGGCCGGCCCACTGGAAGACCGCGTGCGCTTCCTTGGCGTGGTCGCCTACGAGGAGGTCATGGCCTTGATGGAGGGCTGCATCGCGGTCATCAACCCTTCGCTGTTCGAGGGCTGGAGCACCACCGTCGAGGAGGCGCGCAACCTCGGCAAGCTCGTGCTGCTTTCGGACATCGACACGCACCGCGAGCAGGCGCCGCCGCGCGGCGTGTACTTCGACGCGCAGGACGCCGACGACCTGGCCCACCGCATGCGCGAAGCTTCGGCGGCCTTCGTGCCGGAAATGGAGGCAAGTGAGCGCAACCGCCACATGCCCGATGTGGCTGCGCGTCAGCGCGCATTCGGTGCGGCCTATATTCGTGTGGCGAAGTCCGTTGTAGACGGGCAGAATGTCGGAGCCCGAGCTGCATGATCCCGGCCCTGCCACCAGTGTCGGTCGTGACGGTGACGCGCAATGCGCAGGCGACGGTCGGCGAGACCATCGGCAGCGTGTTGTCGCAGCAGGGTGTGGTGCTCGACTACTGGGTGATCGACGGCGGTTCGACAGACGGTACGGTCGACCTGATTCGGGCGCACGCCCATCGGCTGGCCGGATGGGTGAGCGAACCCGACCACGGCATCGCCGATGCATTCAACAAGGGCCTGGCGCGGTCGCAAGGTGACTATCTGATGTTTCTCAACGCCGACGACGCGCTCGCAGGACCACAGGTGCTGGAAGAAATGCTGACAGCTGCGGTGAGGGTGGGCTCTCCGGACGTCGTGTACGCCGATTGCGATGTGGTTCATCCGGAGACCGGGGCGGTCTTGTATCGCGCCGAGATACGCTACGACCGTCAGAGGTTCCTGGCCTCCGAGACACTGCCACACCCCGGCATGCTGATGCGCCGCCGATACTTCGAGCGATACGGGAATTTCGACGTTTCGTACCGTGTTGCCATGGATTACGAATTGTTCCTGCGCGGCATTCCGGAGACTGGCGCGACGCGCGTGCCGATGCTGGCCACGCGGGTGCGCGCGGGCGGCCTGTCCGCGCGCAACCGCCGGCTGGTGGTCGACGAAACCATTCGCGCGCTGTCGCAGCATGGGTACCTCGATCGTCTTGGAGCAGCGCGTATGCGCGCCAACTACGCGCTGCGCGGCGCGGCCCGCCGGGCGCTTGAGGTGGGCGGGCTCTATGCGTGGTTCGATCGGGTGCGGAGAAGCCGCCTCGGAGGTGGCCATGCTTGAGCTACGTTCCCTGCGGGCAGCAGCGGCGCGGCTGCGTTATCGCTGGCGCGAAGGCGGGCGGCGGTCGTTCGCGCAGTGCGGCGAAGACCTGATCATTGCCTATGTATTCGCCGCCCTCGGGCGCGAACGCATCACCTACCTGGACATCGGTGCGCATCATCCGGAGTACCTCAGCAACACCTTCTATTTCTACCTGCGCGGGCATCGCGGCGTGTGCGTCGAGCCCGACGCCAGCCTGCTGCCCGCATTCCGTCGTGCACGCCCGGGCGATCGGTTGCTCAATGTCGGTGTCGGTACCCGGGACGGCGAGGCCGACTTCTATGTTCTCGGCACGCCGACTCTCAACACGTTCTCGCGCGCCGAGGCGGAACGCTTCGCTTCCTACGATTCGCAGCGCATCGAACGCGTCGAGAACGTCGCTCTTCGCGAGATCAACGGTCTGCTGCGCGAGCATTTTCCGGCACCACCGGATCTGCTTTCGCTTGATGTCGAAGGACTGGACATGGAAATCCTTCAGGCCCTGGATTTTTCCAAGCACGGGCCCGCGGTGTGCTGCATCGAAACTCTGACGTATACGGAAGATCGCAGCGAACGCAAGGTTGGCGAGATTGTCGAACTGATGCGCTCGCGCGACTATCTCGTGTATGCGGACACTTATGTGAACACCATCTTTGTCCAGCGTTCCGAGTGGTTGAATCGTCGGGGCGCCCGATGATTGCGGGCACCGACCCTGTCTCGGCGAACGTGCCGCGCGTGCATACGAAACTCGATGCCTGGGTCCGCGCCCTCCTTGTCGATCCGATCGGGAAGGGGCCCTTGGTCGAGTGCGAGGGCGGCTTCACGTCCGCCTATGGGCGACGATATGCGATGGTTGGGGGCATTCCGGACCTGCGGCGGATCGTCGCCGGGGACGCGGGCGATGCGCAGGTGTGGCGTGTCGGACAGCTGCAATACGAAGCCTGGTCCCGCCGATTGGTCGAGCAGGACTGCATCCAGGATTATCGGGGCGAGATCGAAGGCGTCAGGGAGGTTTATGCCGAAATTCCCCTTGTCGGGCGGGTGCTCGACGTCGGAGGGCATCAAGGCCGGCTGCGCGAGTTTCTCCAGGCCGGACAGGAGTACCTTTCCTGCGATCCCTACATCGAGGTATTCGATTCCTTGCACCTTCAGGCACAACTTCTTGCCGCCTATCGATGCCTGGCGCAGCCTTGCAATTTCCTGGCCGCTCATGCTGAGCATCTGCCTTTGGCCGAGTCGGCTTTCGACACAGTGCATATGCGCTCCGTGATCGACCACCTCCGCGATCCGGCGCTCGCGCTGCTCGAAGCTTTTCGGGTATTGAAGCCGGGTGGGGCGCTGGTCGTGGGCCTGTATGTCGAGGGAGGGCGCTCGGGCCGGCGCACCGCGCGCGAGTCGGCAAAGGAGATTGTGCGCGGACTGCTGCCCTATGTCGGTGTGCGGCGATTCGAAGACCATCATGTCTGGCATCCGACCTTCGCGGAACTCGGCGATCTGATCGGGAGTTGTGGATTCTCGATTGACAAGGTTCATTGGCAGCGCGCATGGAAGGACCGGGTGTGTTACGTGCTGGCACGCAAGCCCATGGCATGATGCGCCCCCCCTGTCACCAAGGGCGCATGTCCGGTTGCCGCCGGCCTCGTCGTTGCAGCGCTCGGGGTCCTCGCGCCATGGCAGCCCGCGCAGGCTTGTCGAGCCTGCGCGAAGGCATTTGGCCGTGAAGCACCTTCTGCGCAACTGGGTGCTTGCGTTTGTCGCGCCGCGGCCGCTTGTCGGTATTCTGCACCTGCCGCGATACCTGCGCGATTGGTGGCGCTACCGGAACCTGAGCGAAGGGACACCACGGAGCACATTTGCCGACTCCTATCCCTGCCTGGTCGACTGGACGCCGTCGACGCCCTTCGATCCGCACTATTTCCACCAGGGGGCCTGGCTGGCGCGGCGGCTGGCGGCCGCGTCTCCTTCCTTGCATGTGGACGTGGGTTCGAGCGTCATGATGCTGTCGGTGATGACGGCCTGGTGTCCCACGCTTTTCGTGGACGTGCGCCCGCTGCAGGCGCGCCTGTCCGGGCTTCTGCCGGTGGCCGGCACCTTGCTGCGTCTGCCGTTCGCGGATGGCGCTTTGCGGTCTCTTTCCTGCCTGCATGTGATCGAACACGTCGGGCTGGGTCGCTACGGGGATCAGGTTGATCCGGATGGCGCCCGCCTTGCCGCCGCCGAATTGCAGCGTGTCCTCGCGCCGGGTGGCCATTTGCATCTGTCCGTGCCCGTCGGTCGCGAGCGGGTCTGTTTCAACGCCCACCGGGTGTTCGATCCGCGCACCATCCTCGCCTGGTTCGGCGCGTGCGATCTGGACGCGTTCATGCTGGTCGATGACCAGGGCGCGCTGCATGCTGCTGCCGATCCTGCCGCCGCCGCCGGGCTCGAGTACGGTTGCGGCATGTTTGCGCTGCGCAAGCGCTGAATCCGCGGTGCGCATCCTCTGCGTCTTCGGCCGCCACAACTACGGCGACCCCGCGCGCGGCGAGGGTGTGGAGTACGCGAGTTTCCTGCCGGCGCTGCGCGCTCTCGGCCACGAGGTCGAGCACTTCGAGTCCTTCGCCCGCATCGGCCACGCCGATTTCGCCGCGCTCAATCGTGCCCTGCTCGAGCGCGTCGAGGCCTACCGTCCCGAGGTCGTGCTCACCGTCCTCATGATGGCCGAGGTGTGGCTGGAGACCGTCGCGCTCATGCGGGCCTCCGGGGTCCGGGTGGTCAACTGGTCGACCGACGACTCGTGGAAGTACCGGCAGTTCTCGCGCCTCATCGCAGCCGACTTCGACCGTTTCGCCACGACCTGGCCGGAGGCCCCGGCCTGGTACGCGGCCGATGGCATCGATTCCTGCGTGCCGACCCAGTGGGGCGTGGCCGCTTCGGTCCTGCGGGCGCCGAAACCAGCTGCCGAATGCGGCATCGACGTGTGCTTCGTCGGCTCGAACTACGGTGAACGTGCCGCGCGCGTCGAGCGCCTGCGCCGGGCCGGCATCGACGTGCGCTGCTTCGGCCACGGCTGGCCCGGGGGTGGTGTCACGGCCGAGCGCATGGCGGAGATCTTCCGCGACTCGCGCCTGAGCCTGAACTTCAGCGCAGGCGGCGGCGGCGCCGGGCGGCAGATCAAGGCGCGGGTCTTCGAGGTGCCCGGTGTCGGCGGAGCGCTCCTGACCGAGGCGACCCCCTTTCTGGATCGCTATCTCATACCCGGGCGCGAGGCCGCGGTCTTCGAAGGCGACGACGGGCTTCTCACCCTGACCAGGCATCTGCTCGATCATCCCGAGGAGCGCGACGCGATCGCGACGGCAGGACACGCGCGGGTCGCAGCGGACCATACCTACGAGGAGCGCATGGCCGGGCTGCTGGATTTCGGCGACGAGCTCGCGCGCCCCGGCAAGCCGCTCGACTGGCAGGCCTTCGAGGCCGCCGTCGCGCGTCATCGCGTCGGCATGGCCGGGCGCGCCTTGCGCTGGGGCTTGACGGCGCCCTGTAGCGCGCTGTGGGGGCGAGCGCGCGGGCCGCGCGCTGCGCGCCGTCTGCTGTTCGAACTCAGCTGGCGTCTGGCCGGGCGTGCGACCTACACCGCAGCCGGCCTGCCGGGCCGGCTCTTCTACCGGGAAAGCTGATGGGCACGCCGCTGGTCACCATCGCCATGCCGGTACGCAACGCCGGGCCCACCCTCGCCGCGACCCTGCGCTCGGTGCTCGCACAGACCTTCACCGACTGGGAGTTCCTGGTCATTGACGACGGCTCGACCGACGCCAGCGCACAGCTAGTCGCCGGGATCGCCGATCCGCGCGTGCGGCTCATCGGACACGGCGAATCCCTCGGCCTGGCGGTGCGCCTCAATCAGTCGATCAGCATGGCCCAGGGGCGCTTTTTCGCGCGCATGGACGCCGACGACATCGCTTACCCTCAACGCATCGAGGCTCAAGTAAAATTCATGCTCGAGAACCCCGGCTGCGACCTCGTGGGCTGCGGGGCGGTGATCTTCGATGATGCAGGCCGTTTGCGCGGGCGGTTCCCGCGCAGGCTGACCCACGACGAGATTCGCGCGCATCCCTGGCGCGGATTCTTCCTGCCGCACCCGACCTGGCTGGGCAAGACGGAATGGTTCGCGCGGCATCGCTACTTGAATCACTACAAGAAAACCCAGGACCAGGATTTGTTGTTGCGTACTTTCGATTGCAGTACCTTCGCGT
>JBJXGS010000133.1:0-21012 GCA_046160545.1 Burkholderiales bacterium | reverse complement strand
AGAGCCCCGAAGGGCGCGAGCAGATTCTCAAGTTCGGCCTGCTCGTCACCGGTACCACACCGGATGAGTTTGCAGAGATCATCCGCCGCGACACGCCGCGCTGGGGAGAAGTGATCCGGCGTGCCGGAATCAAGGGCGACTGAAAGCGCTGCGTCCTCAATCCGGCGCGACGACGGCGCGCACCGCATCGGCGACAACGGTGCCTTCGAAGAAGCGCGGATTGGTGAGGCCGTGAAGTTCGGCCACATGGCGAAAGGTGAAGTGCTCGAAGTCGTCGGCGTCGAGCAGGCCGTGTTCGACCAGTTCGTAGGCCTCGGCAAGCACCCCCGACATGTCGCTGACGTCGAAGTGCCCGACATCGGAGCCGAACATCGCCTTCAGGCGCGCCTTGTGGTGATGCATGCGCCGGTTGAACGCGACCGCGGTCATGCGGTCGTCCGCCTCGCAGCCGAAATAGAAGTTGCCAACAAAGCGCGCATGGATGTCGCTTGACTGCGCGATGCCGCAGGCGGCGAACTCGTCGGTCGGTTCGACCTCGTCGCCCTCCGGGGAGACCAGTGTGTTGTCCCAGCCGTGCTCAATCTCGGCGGCCTTGGCGGCAAAGCGTGCGCCGCCGTGCTCCTCGAACAGGTGCCGCAGTCGCGCGCGGTCGACCAGTGACGGCGCAAGGTTGGCCTTGAGCGCATGCAGGTTGCGCTTTTCCCAGTGCTCGCACAAATCGTTGTACAGGTTCGCTGCCCAGCCGGCGCCGCCCTCGAGGAAGGCCACCCTGAAGTTTGGGAAGCGGTGCGTGACCCCGCCCAGGAACAGCGCCTTGGCAAAGGCCTCGCCGGCGGCGGCGAAATGCCCGATGTGGTTGTAAACAAAGTTGGTGCTGGAGCGACGCGTGCCCCAGCCCATCGAGTTGTTGTGCGTCGCCGGTGCCACCTTCAGTTCGACAAAGCGCCGCCACACCGGATCGTAGTCGTAGGCCGAATCGATGGCCAGCGGGTCGATCCAGAAGGCCTGCGCGCCCAGGCCAGGCCGGGCCTGCTCGGCTGCCGGCAGGGGCCGCTGCACTGATCCAGCGATCATCGCGGTCTTCATGCCCAGGGTGCCGACGGCGAAGTCGAGTTCCTCGATCGCCTCGGCCGGGGTGTGCATCGGAATGGTCGCCGCCGGGGTGATGCGCGCGGCGTGGTCGCGAAAGATTTCCGCATACATCAGATTGAGCGCGCGGCACATGCCACGGCGCAGGTCGGCGTCGACGGCGCCGGAAATGAACGGAATGCCGATGCTGGGATAGATGATCTGGAAGTCGATGCCGAATTCGTCCAGGCGCTTTCTCATGAGGCCCGGCAGAAGTGCGGTGGCCCGGTCGTCGGTCCCGGCTGGCATCACCCAGAAGGGCCGGCGCATGATGCCGCGCTCGCGCCTCTCGGCAGGCGTCAGGTCGCGCCAAGCGCCCCAGGCGCCTGATCGCATGATCGCTTCGTAGCGCGCGGCGAGTTGCGCGCCGCCGACCTGCTTGAGAAAGTCCATCAGCACCGGCGGGCATTCGACCAGGTGGCCGTCGCCGTCGATGACCGGGTGGCCGAGGCGCGCACGCACCGCGGCCGAAGTCAGGTGCCCGCCTGCGGCGCGGGCGGACTCAGACAAACGGGGCGCCCTGGGTGTTGACGAACAGAGAATAGAGCGAGGTGCTGGCCGCCATGAAGAGCCGGTTGCGATGCACCCCGCCGAAGCAGAGATTGGCGCAACGCTCGGGCAGGTCGATACGGCCGATCAGGCGCCCGTCGGGGTTGAAGACGTGTACCCCGTCCAGGCCCGCCTCACCCATGCCCCAGCCGCACCAGAGGTTGCCCTCGATGTCGCAGCGAAAGCCGTCCGGCGTGCCGGGTCCGGCGTCAACCGCAACGCGGCGCCTGGTCAGCGCTTTCCCGCCCACCACGTCGTAGGCCAGGATCTTGCGTGGCACCGAGCGTGACTCGACCACGTAGAGCAGCGACTCGTCGGGGGAAAACGCCAGGCCGTTGGGCTGGTTGATGCCCTCGGCCCCGACCGCAAGGGTGCCGTCGGGATCGATGCGGTAGACATTGGTGGGCAGCGCAGGCGTGTCCTTCTTGCCCTCGTAGAAACCGCCGATACCGAAGGTGGGGTCGGTGAACCACACCGAGCCATCGGACTTGACGACCACGTCGTTGGGCGAATTCAGGCGCTTGCCCTCGAAGCTGTCGGCCAGCACGGTGATGCTGCCGTCGTATTCAGTGCGCGTGACGCGGCGGGTCAGGTGCTCGCAGGTGACGAGGCGCCCCTGGCGGTCGCGCGTATTGCCGTTGCCGTTGTTGGAGGGCTTGCGAAACACGCCGAAGGCGCCCGACTCCTCGTCCCAGCGGTACATGGTGTTGCCGGGCACGTCGCTCCAGATCAGGGTGCGCGTGTCGCCAAACCACACCGGCCCTTCGCCCCAGCGCGTGCCGTGCGCGATGCGCTCGACCTTGACCAGCGTCAAGCGCAGGCGGTCGAAGGAGGCGTCCAGTGTGACGATGGACGGGTCGGGATAGCGTTGCGAAGGCTGCCAGTCGCTCATGAGCTTGTCTCGGTGAATGCGTTGCCGCCGTTGGGGCAGCGGAACGGGCGAGTTTACGCAAGCCAAGCGCATCAGTTCATCACGAAGCCGCCGTTGACCGGCAGCAGCTGCCCGGTGACAAAGCGCGCCAGTGACGACAGGGCGAATACCGCCGCTCCGGAGACGTCCGAAGGGAGCTGGTCGCGCTGCAGCGCGCGCTGCTCGCGGTACAGGCGGTGGCGATCCTCGGGCACGTACTGGGTCGCCTCGACCAGGGTGAGGCCCGGCGCGATCGCGTTCACCGTGATGTCCTGCGGCCCCAGCTCGCGCGCCAGCGAGCGCGTCATCGCGATGATCGCGCCCTTGCTGGCCACATAGGCCATGAGACGCGGCGCACCCCACAGGGGCGTGTCGGATGCCAGGTTCACCACCGCGCCGCGGCCGCTCGCACCCAGGGCGGCGGCGCAGGCGCGCGTCATGAGCCAGGTGCCGCGCACGTTCACGTTCATGACGCGGTCCCAGGTGCCGATGTCGAGCTCCATCATGGTCTTGCCACCGGAGTTGGTGATGGCGCCGTTGTTGATCAGACCGTCCAGTCCGCCCAGGGCGCTGATGGCCGCTTCGGCACAGGCGCTGACCGAGGCCGGGTCGTTCAAGTCCAACGTGACCGCGGTCGCATCGAACGATGCGGCGCGCAATTGCGCCGCGGCGGCCTGGACCTCCTCGGCCAGGATGTCGGCCAGGACGACCCTCGCGCCGTGCCCCAGCACCGCACGCGCGAACTCCAGCCCCAATCCGCGCGCGCCGCCGGTGATCAGTACGCGATGGCCTTGCAACAGCGAAGTGGATGCGTTCATGGGGCACCGGAGAGGAAAATCGGCTTATAGTCTACGATTGTTGAATATATAAAACAATGGTTCAATAGCGGAACACACGCCAGGTGTTCCACGAAGGAGCGCACCGGGATGGGGCGGGCAGGAAATTTGGCTGACTGTTGCGCCGCAGCGCAGCCAGGGCTTGACACCTGGGTCGCGATAGTTTTATGATTGATCCATTAGTAAATCATTGTGTTGTTAGTGAAACAACGCGACTCAGTGCCAAACAACTGAAGGAAAAGCACCATGAGCGACATGAGCATACCCGTGGCACCCTCCGCGACCGAGCCGCCGGCCGGAATGAATTTCCAGCAGTGGATGGAATCGCGCTGCGCCCTCTACAAGACGCGCCGCTACGACTGGAACGCACTCAAGTTCCAGGCCGATTTCGATCCCAAGTACAAGCGGGCGCAAATGCGCTACATGGGCACTGGTGGCACCGGCGTGTCTACCGACATGAACACCGTCCCCTCCGAGCACTTCACCTTCTCGACCATGGTGATCCCGGCCGGGCACGAAGGTCCGATGCACATCCATAACGACGTCGAAGAAGTTTTTTTCGTCATGCGCGGCCGCCTCAAGGTCATTTGCGAAAAGGACGGCCAGACCTGGGAGGCCATCCTCGGTGATCGCGACCTGATTTCCGTTCCTCCGGGGGTTTATCGCGGCGAGATCAACATCGGTGACGAGGATGCGCTCATGTGCGTGATGCTGGGCCACCCGCGGCCGATCACGCCGACCTACCCGCCGGATCATCCACTGGCCAAGATCAAGCGCGCCTGAACCTTTCATTCACGTCCCTGGCCCCGCCCGCGCATCTCGATGGCTGATTCCGACGCCGACCGCTACACCGTTCCCGGGCTGGAGCGGGGCCTGCGCCTGCTGCAGGAATTCAGCCGCGGCGAATCCTCGCTGTCAGCGCCGGAACTGGCGCGGCGCCTGGGCGTGCCGCGCTCGACCGTGTTCCGTCTTCTGGTGACCCTCGAGTCGATGGGTTTCGTCGAGCGCACCAACGACGGTCGCGCCTACCGGCTGGGTCTGGCGGTATTGCGACTGGGCTTCGAATACCTGGCCTCGCTGGACTTGGTGGAGCTGGGCAGGCCACTGCTGGAGACACTGCGCGACGAAACCAATTTCGCCGCCGGTCTGGTGGTGCGCGATGGCCGTGACGCGGTCTACCTGCATCGGGCGCCGTCACGCTCGCCTTTCGCCTCTTCGGTCGCGGTCGGCACGCGCCTGCCGGCGCATGCCACCGTCCTGGGCCTGGTGCTGTTGTCAGACGTGTCGCTGGCGGCCTTGCGCACCCTCTATCCCGAGCCGCGCCTGGAGGCGCTCTCGGCCCATACCCCTGCCGATAGCGCGGCGCTATTCGAGGCGGCGCAGCGCGTGCGCGCGCGCGGCTGGGTGCTCTCCGAAGGCTATTTCGAGTCCAACATCTGCACCATCGCAGCACCCGTGCGCGGACGCGACGGCAAGGTCGTCGCCGCGATCGGCCTCACCGTCCCCGGCACCTCCATCCCGGCAGATCGGCAGGCCGAACTGGTGGCGAAGGTGTGCGGCGCGGCCGCGCAACTTTCTGCACTCCTGGACTTTCGCGCCGAACCCGCAGACGATGGCAACGTCGTCCCGCTGCGTCGCGCTTGAGCGCCGCACACCCTGACAAGGCAGACTCCATGAAAGTCACCGTTGGACACGTCATCGCCGCCTTCCTCGAGCATTGCGGGGTCAAGGTCGCCTTCGGCGTCATCTCGATCCACAACATGCCCATTCTGGACGCGCTGGCCTTGCGCGGCGCGATCCGTTTTGTCTCCTCGCGCGGCGAGGCCGGTGCCGCCAGCATGGCCGACGCCTGTGCGCGTTCCACCGGCAGCCTGGGGGTGTGCATCACCAGCACCGGCACCGCCGCCGGCAACGCCGCCGGCGGCATGGTCGAGGCGCTCACCGCGTCAACCCCGCTCCTGCACATCACCGGCCAGATCGAAACCCCGTACCTGGACCGCGACATGGCCTACATCCACGAGGCCCCGGACCAGCTTTCCATGCTGAAGGCGGTGTCCAAGCGCGCCTGGCGCGTGCGTAGCGCCGAGACCGCGCTCGCCACCTTCAAACAGGCGGTGCACTGCGCGCTTTCGGCGCCGTCCGGCCCGGTCAGCGTCGAAGTGCCGATCGACATCCAGGGTGCAATGATCGACATGCCCAGCGACCTGGAGCCGCTGCCCATGGAGTCTGCACGCCCCGACCCGGCGGCCATCGAGCGCCTCGCTGACGCGCTTGCCGCGGCCAGGCGTCCACTGTTGTGGCTGGGTGGCGGTGCGCGCGGCGCGGGCGCGGCCGTGGCGCGCCTGGTGCGCCTGGGCTTCGGTGTGGTCACGAGCACCCAGGGCCGCGGTGTGCTCGCGGAGGATCATCCGGCGTCGCTGGGCGCCTACAACGTCGCGCCGGCAGTCGAGGCCTTCTACGGCACCTGCGACGCCATCCTGGTGGTGGGCTCGCGCCTGCGCGGCAACGAGACCCTCAAGTACAAGCTGAAGCTGCCACAGCCCATGTACCGCATCGACGTCGATCCCCTGGCCGACGGGCGCTGCTACGCAAGCGAAATCTTCGCCTGCGGCGATGCGGCACTATCCCTGGATGCGCTGGCGACCCGGCTGGAAGGTCGCATGAAGATCGACGCCGCATTCGCCACCGATCTGCGCGCGGCGCACGCTCGCGCGGTCGCCGCCCTGCGCGACGGCCTGGGGCCCTACGCTGCCCTGGTCGACGCGGTGCAGGGCGCTGCCGGGCGCGAATTCAACTGGGTACGCGACGTCACGGTTTCCAACTCCACCTGGGGCAATCGCGAGCTGCGACTGTTCAATGCGACTGCGGGCGTGCACGCGCTGGGCGGCGGCATCGGCCTGGGCCTGGCGATGGCGATCGGCACGGCCATTGGCGCGACCGAACATGCGAGCGGGCGCAAGACCATCCTCCTGGCCGGCGACGGCGGCTTCATCCTGAACCTGGGCGAACTGGCCTGTGCGGTGCAGGAGAAGGCCGACTTCATCGTCGTCCTCATGAACGACAAGAGCTACGGTGTGATCAAGAACATCCAGGACGCGCAATACGGCGGCCGGCGCGTCTACGCTGATCTGCACACCCCCGACTATGCGCTGCTCGCGCGTTCGCTCGGTTTCAGCCACCGGCGCATCACCTCGCTTGCCGAAGCGCCGGCGGCGCTCTCCGCCTTGGCCGGTGAGCCGGGGCCGAAGATGCTCGAGATCGACATGCTGGCCATCGGCGCCTTCAAGACCGCCTTTGCCGGACCGCCGGTCAAGGCCGCCGCGTGAAGCCCGTGCGTCTGGCCTTGATCGGCTGCGGCGCCATCGGCAGCGCCGCGCTGGAACTCTTGCGCGGTGATGCCTGGGTCCTGGTCGACCAGGTCATCGTCCCCGAATTCGCCCTCACCGACGCGCGCGCGGTGTGCGCACGCCTGGCACCGCAGGCGCGCGTGGCCACACGCCTGGACCTGGACGCGACGCCGCCGGACCTGATCGCCGAATGCGCCGGACACGCCGCGGTCGCCGAGCACGTTTTGCCCGCGCTCGCGCGCGGCTTTGCTGCCGTGGTCGCATCCATCGGCGCGCTGTCGGATGCGGCCCTCTGGGAGTCCCTCAATGACGCCGCTCAGAAGGGCGGTGCGCGCGTGCAACTCATCGCCGGGGCCATCGGCGCGATCGACGCGCTTGCCGCGGCGCGCCTGGGCGGCCTGGATGCGGTCGAGTACATCGGCCGCAAGCCGCCCTCGGGCTGGCGCGGCACGCCGGCTGAAGCCGTGGTCGACCTGGACCGCTTGAGCGCGCCTGCGACCATCTTCAGCGGCACGGCGCGTGCGGCGGCGCGCACCTATCCCAAGAATGCGAATGTGGCGGCCACGGTGTCGCTGGCCGGGCTGGGGCTGGACGCGACGCAGGCCACGCTGATCGCCGACCCGGGCGTAACGCAGAACGTGCATCGCGTCATTGCCTCCGGCGCCTTTGGCCGGCTCGAACTGACGCTCGAGAACCACCCCCTGGCGGCCAACCCCAAGACCTCCGCGCTCACCGTCTACAGCCTGGTGCGTGCGATTCGCGGCGCCATGCCCGGCGTGTCGATATGAATGATCCCCTGCACGACCTGCTGCCGCGCCGCGACCTGCCGATTCTCATCGGCGGCGAATGGCGCCGTGGCCGCGGTCACGCCTACACCAGCCTCTATCCGGCCGACCTCTCGGTCAGTGCCGAACTGCACGCGGCCAGCGCGGACGATGCGCACGAGGCCATCGAGCGCGCACAGCACGCCTTTGTCACGACCGACTGGGCCAGGCGCCGCCCGCACGAGCGTGCGCGCGTGCTCTACCGCATCGCCGAAGGCATACGCTCGCGCCGCGAAGAACTGGCACAGTGGCAGCGCCGTGACAACGGCAAGCCGATCAACGAGACCCGCGCGCTGGTCGATTCGGCCGCCGGCACCTTCCAGTACTTCGGCGCCGCCTGCGAGACCCTGGAAGACAGCCTCACCCCGCAGCGAGGCGACCAGATCACCATGAGCGTGCACGACCCCATGGGCGTGGTGGCGGCGATCACGCCGTGGAATTCGCCGATCGCAAGCGAAGCGCAAAAGATGGCCCCGGCACTGGCCGCCGGCAACGCGGTGGTGGTCAAGCCCGCGGAAATCACGCCCATCGCGGCGCTCGAGCTGGCGCGCATCTGCGAGGAAGCCGGGGTGCCCAGGGGCATCATCAGTGTGCTGCCCGGCAAGGGCTCGGTGGTGGGCGACGTGCTGGTCAGGCATCCCCTGGTGCGGCGCGTGTCGTTCACCGGCGGCACATCTACCGGGCGCGGCATCGCGCATGTCGCGGCCGACAAGATGATGCCGGTGTCGCTGGAACTGGGCGGCAAGTCGCCGACCATGGTCTTTGCCGACTGCGACATCGACCACGCGGTGGCAGGCGTGCTGTTCGGCATCTTCAGTTCCTCGGGCGAGTCCTGCATCGCCGGCTCGCGCCTGTTCGTCGAGCGATCCATCCAGGCTCGCTTCATGGAGCGACTGGTCGCGGCGGCGCGACAGTTGCGTGTCGGCGACCCGGTCTCAGAGCGCACCCAAATGGGCCCGCTGGTGTCGGCTGCGCATCGCGAGAGCGTCGAGCGTTATGTGGCGCGTGGCCTGGCCGATGGTGGGCGACTCATCACCGGTGGCGTGCGCCCGCAAGGCGAGGGCCGCGAGCGAGGGTGTTACTACCTGCCGACCATCATCGAAGGCCTGGCCAACGACAGCGCCATCGTGCAGGAAGAGATCTTCGGCCCGGTGCTGGTGGTCCTGCCCTTTGACGGTGAGGACGACCTGCTGGCTCAGGCCAACGACAGCGTCTACGCGCTGGCTGCCGGCATCTGGACCTCCGACTACAAGCGCGCCTGGCGCGTGGCACGCGCCGTGCATGCCGGCACGGTGTGGATCAACACCTACAAGCAGTTCTCGATTTCCACCCCTTTCGGCGGCTGGCGCGATTCCGGCATCGGCCGCGAAAAGGGGCGCCTGGGCATCCTCGAATACATGGAACAAAAAAGCCTGTACTGGGGCATGAACGCAACGCCATTGCCCTGGGCGGCTTGAGACCCTTGCTCATCATGTCCTTGTAGCATTCATTCCACCCGCTCCGTTCAACCTCTGCCAAAGGAAACCCGCATGAAAAACCGCCTTGTAGTCGCCTTTGCCGCCGTCGCCTCCGCACTCGCCGGCGGCAATGTCCTGGCGCAAGCCTGGCCCACCGCCAAGCCGATTTCGATCGTGGTCTCATACCCCGCCGGGGGCGACACCGACGCCATCGGGCGCGCATACGCCGAGAAGCTCGCGCAACGCCTGGGCCAGCAGGTCATCATCGACAATCGCCCCGGCGCGTCCGGCACCATCGGCAACGCCCATGTGGCCAAGGCGACGCCGGACGGCTACACGCTGCTCTTCACACCCTCCACGTTTCCGATCGCGCAGCACGTGCTCAAGGTGAGCCCGCAGGTGGCGCACGATGTCAACCGCGATTTCGCTCCCATCATCAAGACCGGCAACATCCCGCTCCTGGTGGTGACCGCGCCCTCGACCGGCATCCGCGACATCAAGCAGGTCATCAGCGACGCCAAGTCCGGCAAGGCGCTGACCTACGGCAGCCCGGGTACCGGCTCGCCGATGCACATCGCCGCTGAAATCCTTAACCGCGCCGCCGGCATCAAGATCAGCCATGTGCCGTACAAGGGCGTCGCGCCCATCGTCGTCGATGCACTGGGCGGGCACGTCTCGGTCGGCTGGATCACTCCCGGCGCGGTCGGCCAGCACGTCGCGACGGGCAAGCTGATTCCGCTGGCGGTGTCCGAGCGCGCGCGCACCAAGCTCATGCCCAATGTGCCCACTTTCATCGAGCTGGGCTACAGGGACATGGACGTGAGCGCATGGATGGGCCTGCTCGGCCCGCGCGCGCTGCCGGCCGAAATCGTGCGCGCGCTCAATGCCCACATGAACGAAATCCTCAAGATGCCCGACGTCATGGCGCGCATGAATACGCTCGGCATCGAGCCCATCGGCGGAGAACCGGGCGTGCTGGCCAAGCAGATCGCCGACGACGACAGTCGCTTCGGCAAGCTGGTCGGCGAGTTCGGCATCAAGTCCGAGTAGGCCCGGCCACTACTGCTGCGGGGCAACCATGGCCATTCTCGGCATCGACGAAATCACCTACGGGTGCGCGGATCTGGCGAGCGCGCGGCGCTTCTTCTCCGACTGGGGCCTGCGCCTGGTCGAGGAGGGCGATCGCCGCCTCGTATTCGAGACCTTGAATGGCGCGCGCGTGATCGTCGCCGACCCGGCGACGCTGGCGCTGCCGGCCGCCATCGAGGAAGGGCCGACGCTGCGCCAGGTGGTGTGGGGTGTGTCCGATGCCGCGGAGATCGCCTCGCTGCGCGGCGTTCTGTCGACACTGCCCGGCTATCGTGACGAAGGCGCGCGAGTCCACGCGGTCGACCCCAACGGCGTGGCCCTGGCTTTCCAGGTCAGCGTCAAGCGACCGGTCGAAGCCGTCGGCGTGCGCGTCAACACCTGGGACCGGCGCGAGCGCGTCGACGTGCCGGGCAAGGTCTACGAGCGCGCCCAGCCCATCGAGGTCGGGCATGTGGTGTTCTTCGTCCCCGACGTCCCGCAGAGTGAAGCCTTCTACGCGCGCCTGGGTTTTGTCACCTCCGACCGCTACCCGGGGCGTGGCGCCTTCATGCGCTGCGGCGCGCGTGGGGGGCATCACGACCTCTTTCTCCTGCAGACACCGGACAGGAAGCGAGGGTTGAACCATGTCGCCTTCACCGTGCGCGACATTCACGAGGTCTTCGGCGGTGGCCTCCATGTCAGCGGCTGCGGATGGGAAACCCAGCTGGGACCAGGGCGGCATCCGATCTCGTCTGCCTACTTCTGGTATTTCCGCAACCCGGCCGGCGGCCTCATCGAGTACTACGCCGACGAGGATGAATTGACCGAGGCCTGGGTGGCACGCGACTTCGAACCGGGGCCGACCGTTTTCGCCGAATGGGCCATCGACGGCGGCATCGACGGCCGCACGCGCCGCCAGAAGGGGCGCGAGAACGACGGCCAGTTCCTTACCGACAAGCGCCACTGACCCTTCTCCAACTTCCTTATCTCATCAGGATCACTCCGTGCCCCGATTCGCCCCGCTCCTGGCCGCCACGCTCCTGGCGTCCGCATCGCTGTGCGCCTTTGCCCAGCCGGCAGGCAAGCAGATCACCTTCGTCGTGCCGTTTCCGGCCGGTGCCGGCCCGGATATCGCCGCGCGCGTGATCGGCGAGAAGCTTGCCGCACGCACCTCGCGCGCAGTGATCGTCGAGAACCGCCCGGGTGTAGGCGGACTGGTCGGCGCAGCCGCGGTTGCCAAGGCCACCGCTGACGGCAGCACCCTGCTCCTGGCGCCCAACACCCTGGCGATTTCCCCGCACGTCCTGCCCAAGGGCAGCGGTGGCGGCATCGATGTGCAGAAGGACTTAGCGCCGGTGATCATGCCGGCGACCACGCCGATGCTGATCGTCGCCAACCCAACGCTCGGCGTCACCACGGTCGAACAATTGGTGGCGCTGGCCCGGAGCAGCAAGCCCGAGCTGGCCTACGGCACGGCCGGGAATGGCTCACCCATGCATTTTGCGGCGGCGATGTTCAGCGAGGCCATCGGCGCGAAGATGACCCACGTGCCCTATCGGGGCGTGGCGCCGTCGGTCGTCGCCACCATCGGCGGGGAGGTCAGGCTGCTGTTCGTCGCGCTCGGTGGCGTGGCGCAGCACCTGAACTCGGGCAAGCTTGCGGCCATCGCGGTGGCCGAGCGCACGCGTTCGGCCATGCTTCCAAACGTTTCGACCCTGACCGAGCGCGGCGTCAAGGGCGTCGAGGTCAATGCCTGGTACGGCGTGTTCTCGGCAGCCGGCACGCCGGCAGCGACGATCGCATCCCTGAACGAAGCCATCAACGAGGTGCTGAAGATGGCGGACGTGCGCGAGCGCTTAAGCGGTGCCGGACTCGAACTGCGCGGTGGCTCGCCGCAGGAATTGGTCGAAGTGATGCGCCAGGATGATCAGCGCTATGGCCGCATTGCCCGCGATCTCAAGATCACCGCGGACTAGATCCAGGTCCTGCGCCCGATCCCCGCTTCCGGTCCGCAACCCTTCGAGTCCATCGTGTCTGATCCCCGCACCTTCGTCATTGCCGGCGCCGGCCAGGCCGGGCGCTGGGTCGCCTGGACGCTGCGTCAGGAAGGATTCGGCGGGCGCATCGTGTGGCTGGGCGACGAGGCGCATGTGCCGTACGAGCGCCCGCCCCTGTCCAAGGCGGTGCTCAAGGACGAGGCAGGATTCGAGCGCCTGGTGCTGGTGCCCGAATCCAAATGGAGCGAGCTCAAGCTGGACTGGCGACCCGGACAGCGCGTAACGAGCATCGACCGCGCGGCGCGCTGCGTCGTCACCGCAGGTGGCGAGAGTGTTTCCTACGACGCGCTGTTCCTGGCCGTGGGCGGGGTTGCGCGCACCCTGCCTGGCGTGGCGCCGCATGCGCGCATCCTGACCCTGCGCACCTGGGAAGACGCGCTCTCCTTAAAGGCCGCGCTCAAGGGCGCGCCGCGTGTGCTGGTCTTGGGCGGCGGCTGGATCGGCCTGGAAGTGGCGGCATCGGCGCGCACCCTGGGCTGCGAAGTCACCGTCGTCGAGGCAGCGCCGCGCCTGTGCCAGCGCACAGTACCACCGGCAGTCTCGGCGCACCTCCTTGAAAACCATCGCGCGCATGGCGTGACCGTGCGCCTGGGCGACGCCGTACGCGAAGTCAAAGCCGATGCCGACGGCGTCACGCTGTCGCTGGCCAGCAATGCCCTGCTGCAAGCTGATCTGCTGGTGGTGGGCATCGGCCTCGTCGCCAACGACGGGCTGGCGGCCGCCGCCGGCCTGACCGTGGGCAACGGCATACACACCGACGCCGCTGGTCGCACCGAAGACGCCGCGATATTCGCGGTGGGTGACTGTGCCAACGCGCTGCGACCGGATGGTGCGCGAGTGCGCATCGAGTCCTGGGAGAACGCGCAGCGCCAGGCGATCGCCGCGGCCAAGGCGGCCCTGGGCGTGGCGCACGATGCCGCGGCCGACGGTGCGCCGTGGTTCTGGTCCGACCAGTACGACGACAACCTGCAACTGCTGGGCGAACCCACCGAGGCGATGCAGGTCGTCGAACGCAATGTCGCGGCCAAGCGTGCGCGCCTGTTCTTTTTTTGCGAAGGCGCCCGCGTCAAGGCGGTGGCCGCGATCAACGCCGGGCGCGAAATCCGCGTGGTGCGCAAGTGGATGACGCAGGATCGCTATCCGCGACTCGATGCGCTTGTCGATCCCGCCAACGATCTCAACAAACTGCCGGTGGAAGCACCGGCCTGATACTCCGGAGAACTCAGCATGTCGGATTGGACCACCGTAGGACAACGCGACCAGGTCGAGGCCGACGCCCCCCTGGGCGTCGCTGTAGGCGAGACCAAGATCGGCATCTACGAGGTCGACGGCCAGCTGCATGCCGTCGAGGACGTCTGCCCGCACGCCGCGGCGCTCCTGACCCAGGGGTTCGCCGACGGTTGCGAAGTCGAGTGCCCGCTGCACAATGCGGTCTTCGACGTGACCACCGGCAAGTATCTGCGCGGCGAACCCTGCCGCGACCTGAAGACCTATCCCGTGCGGCTGGCCGGCACCGAAATCCAGGTGCAGGTCATATCCGCCTGAATCGACAAGGAGAGCAACATGGCTATTCAGGAATTCAATCCCTACCTCAAGCCCTGGAAGGCGGCGCAGCCCAACAACGTCGCCGGCAAGGGTCAGATCGAAGTGCCGGGCCAGGTCGACAACATCGTCTGGCAAACCCGCGCCGCGCCACCGACAGCCTACGAGAATGCACTCGGCGACGCCCTTGAAGTCGCTTTCACGGGAGGGGCCGAGACGGCCGAGGCCGTGGTCGAATCGCTCAATACCCAGGCGTTTCGCTGTGCTGACGGCAGCGCATGGACTGTGGCCACGTTCGAGGCCGAAATGGCGCGCCTAGGCGCCTGAACCCGCAGGAGACACCGATCATGGACACCCAAGCACAAGACATTCTCGCCACCGGGCTGCGCGACTACTGGTATCCGGTGCTGCCTTCCTGGAAGGTCAGCAACGCGCCCATCGGTGTGACCCGCCTGGGCGAGCGCATCGTCATCTGGCGCGACGCGCAGGGCAAGGCGCACGCGCTCGAGGACCGCTGCCCGCATCGCGGCGCACGCCTGTCACTGGGCTGGAACCTGGGCGACCGCGTGGCCTGCTGGTACCACGGCATCGAGATCGACGGCGGCGGCACGGTCAAGCTGGTGCCGGCCTCGGCCAATTGTCCGCTGGAAGGCAAGAGCTGTGTGAAGAGCTATCCAGTCGAGGAACGCGCCGGTGCGATATTCCTCTGGTTCGGTGTCGATCCCAAGGCGAGCCCTGCGCCGCTGCAACTGCCGGTCGAGCTGACTTCCGACGAGTACTCCTACTTTCTGTGCAACTCCAACTGGAACACCAGCTATCGCTACGCGATCGACAACGTCATGGACCCGATGCATGGCGCCTACCTGCACGCCGCCTCGCACTCCATGGCGGACGGCGACAAGCGCTCCGAAATGCGTGTCTCGAAGACGCCCACCGGCATCATGTTCGAGAAGGTCGGGCAGCGCGGCGTCAACTTTGACTGGGTCGAACTAGGTGACTCCGGCTGCCTGTGGCTGCGCCTGACGATCCCGTACCAGAAAAAATATGGTCCCGGTGGCCACTTCGGCATCGTCGGTTTCGCAACGCCGGTCGATGCGACACACTGCCAGGTGTACTTCTGGCGCACGCGCAAGGTGTCCGGCTGGCAGAGGAACGTCTGGCGCTTCCTGTATCGCAATCGCCTCGAGGGGCTGCACTGGGACGTGCTGGAGCAGGACCGCTGGGTGCTGGAGAGCATGCCCGACAACGCGCGCGACCGCGAGTTCCTCTACGAACACGACATGGGCCTGGCGCGGGTGCGGCGCATGCTGGAGAAAAAGGCAACCGATCAGGCAAAGGCGCGCGCCGCGCTTGAGGCGGCCTAAGGACACGACTCGAGCGCACGCTTAGGCGCACCGGAGATACGCCCATGAGTACGTCCAGCATCGGTCGCGACACACCGCAGGTCACCGCACGTGAGAAGCTGACCGGGCGCGCGCTGTACGCCGGCGACCTGAAGCCGGCCGGCATGCTGCACGCCAGGGTTTTGCGCAGCCCCTATCCGCACGCGCGCATCCTGCGCATCGACACCACGGCGGCGCGCGCGCTGCCCGGGGTGAAACTGGTGGTGACCGGGGCCGACACGCCTGTCAAGCTGACCGGGGTACATCGCAAGGAGCACCGCATCCTGGCTGTGGACATGGTGCGCCACGTCGGCGAGGAAGTCGCAGCCGTGGTCGCGACCAGCGAGGACATCGCGCGCGACGCGCTGGACCTGATCGAAGTCGAGTACGAGGAACTGCCCGCGCTCTTCGACCCCGCGGCTGCGCTGGCCGACGGCGCAATCGAGGTGCATGCCGGCACCAGGAACCTGGCCTACGAGATGAACATCGCCTATGGCGATGTCGAGGCCGGCTTTGCACGCGCCGCGGCGATTCACGAGGCGACCTACGACTCGCCCTCGCAATACCCCGGCTATCTGGAACCCATGGCTACCGTGGCTGCCATGGGTGGCGACGGCCGGCTCACGGTATGGACCTCCACGCAATCGGTATTCCTGGCGCGCGCGCGCTATGCCGAGGCGCTGGAAATCCCGGTCTCCAAGGTACGCGTCATCCAGGCCAGCACCGGCGGCGGCTTTGGCGGCAAGATCGTCGAGGAGACCAACAGCCTCATCTGCGCCTTTGTGGCCAGCCGGCTGGACCGGCCGGTGCGCTTTGTCAACAACCGGCTGGACGATTTTCTCGGTGCGCGCGCCAGCGTGCCCGAGCGCGTGCGCCTGAAGCTGGGCGTCGATGCCGACGGGCGCATCGTCGCCAAGGAAGTCGAGATCATCGCCGAGTGCGGCGCCTATCAGGGCCTGACAGCGCACGTCATGTACGTGACCGCGATGCGCAGCGACAACATGCACCGCATCGAGAACGTTCGCACCCGCGCACGACTGGTCTATACACACAATCCGCCGCGCGGCGCGTTTCGCGGTTTCGGCGGCCAGCAGATGGGCTTTGCGCTCAACTGCGCACTTGACGATCTGGCGGTACGTCTGGGTCGTGATCCGCTGGAACTGCATCGCATCAATGCGATCGGCCAGGGTGAAACAAGTGTGCACGGCTGGAAGATCGGCTCGACCGGCATGCTGCAGTGCCTGGAGCAGGTGCGCGCCGCGGTCGACTGGGACATCCGGCGCGCCCGCCCCAAGGGTCGCGGTTTGAAGCGGCGCGGCATCGGCATCGCCGCGGCCATGCATGTTTCGGGCAATCGCACCATCGGCAACTGGGACGGCTCGACCGTGCATTTGCGCATCAGCGAGGACGGCCGCGCCACCCTGCTCACCGCCGAGTGCGACATGGGACAGGGCGCGTATACCGTGTTGGCACAACTTTGCGCGCACGAACTCTCGATCCCGGTCGAGCATGTCACCGTGGCGCCGCCGGATACCGACGCCGCCGCCTTCGCGATCGGCTCGCTGGCCTCGCGGGTGACCATGGTCGCCGGCAATGCCGTGGTGCGCGCCGCGCGCGAGGCGCGCGACAAGCTGGTCGCGCTGGCGGCCGAAAAGCTCGAGGCGGCGCCCGCCGACCTCGAGGCGGTCGACGGCGCGGTCAGGCTCAAGGGCGTGCCGAACCACAAGCTCACCTATGCCGAGCTGGCGCGCATGCACATCTTTCGCAACGGCGGCGAGGGCCTGCAGGTCAAGACCACGTGGGACGCGCCCACGGTGCAGGCCGACGCCAGGTACTTCGGCAACGTCGCGCCGGCGCATTCGTTCGCCGCGCAGGCCACCGAGGTCGAGGTCGACATCGAGACCGGCCAGGTGAGCGTGATCGACACCTTCGTCTCGGACGACTGCGGCCGCGCCTTGAATCCCATGGCCATACATGGCCAGACCGCCGGCGCGGTGGTGCAGGCCATCGGCTGGGCCCTGCACGAACACCTGCAATATGAGAACGGTCGGCTCGTCAACGGCAACTTCGCCGACTACACCATGCCGCTGGCGCGCGCGGTGCCCATGATCCGCGGCGGCATCGTCGAGTCCATGGATCCGAACGGCCCGCTGGGCGCCAAAGGCGCCAGCGAAACCGCGATCGTGCCCGGTGCCGCGGCGATCGCCAACGCGGTATACGACGCCATCGGCGTGCGCATCACGCAATTGCCGATCACGCCGGAACGGGTGCTCGCCGCGCTGGCGCAAAAGGGCGGGGCCGGCCATGCGTGACTTCGACTTCCTCGAACCGGTGAGCGTCGCCGAAGCGAGCGAGCTCATGGCGCGGCACGGCGAGGATTGCCGCGCCTACGCCGGCGGCACCGCGCTCCTTCTGGCGCTGCGCCAGCGCCTGCTTTCGCCTACACACCTGGTGTCGCTGGCGAAGATCGACGCACTGCGCGGCATCGCATTCGATGCCGGCCGCGGCCTGCGCATCGGCGCGCTCACCCTGCACGCGGAGCTGGCCACCGCCCCGCTGGTGCGCCAGCACTACCCGATGCTCGCGCACATGGCCGCGCACCTGGCCAACCCGCAGATCCGCAATCAGGGCACCCTGGGTGGCAACCTTTGCTACGCCGACCCCGCGACCGACCCCGCCACCTGCCTCCTGGCCCTGGATGCGCAGATCGAGGTCGGCAGCCGGCGCGGCACGCGCTTGATCGCCATGGGCGACTTCCTGGTCGATTACTACACGACTGCGCTCGAAGCCGACGAACTGGTGGTGGCGGTGCACGTGCCGCCGCCGCCGGCCGGATTCATCGGCCGCTACACACGCTTCTTGCGCACGCCTGCCGAACACCGGCCGCTGGTCAATGTGGCCATGGCGGCACGCAACGAGCACGGCATATGTCGCGATGTACGTGTGGTCGTCGGCGCCTCGGTGCCGATTGCCGCGCGTGTTGCGCGCGCCGAGGCCGCTCTCGACGGGCGCGCCGCAACGCGCGAACATGTCGTGGCGGCGGCTGCTGCTGCAGCAGAGGATGTGTTTGCCGTTTCGGATGCGCGCGGTGACGAGGCCTACCGGCGTGCCATGGTGCGCGTGGTCGTGCGGCGCACATTGCTGGCCGCCTTCGGCCTGGGCGAGGAATAGACACATGGCCAGACACGTAATCGAGTTGACGGTCAACGGTGAGGCGCACGCGGTCGAGGTGCCGGCCAAGCGCCTGCTGGCCGACCTGCTGCGCGATGACCTGTTGCTCACCGGAACCAAGCGCGGTTGCGAAACCGGGGTCTGCGGCGCCTGCTCGGTGCTGGTCGACGGCAGGCTGGTCAAATCCTGCCTGATGCTGGCCGTGCAGGCGCGCGGGGCACAGGTGAGCACCGTCGAGGGCTTGGCGACAAGCGGGCAACTCAACCTGTTGCAGCAATGCTTCGCCGCGCACGGTGGCTTGCAGTGCGGTTACTGCACGCCCGGATTCCTCATGGCGGCCACCGCATTGCTGGCAGCCAACCCGAACCCGACCGAGGCCGAAGTGCGCGAAGCGCTCGACGGCAACCTGTGCCGCTGCACCGGTTACGCGGGCATCGTCGAATCGGTGCTGGCCGCGGCCGGAAAATCGCGTGGAAATTGACAAGACCCTGACCCTGCCCGGCACACCTGCCCAGGTGTGGGCCATGCTGCTCGACCCGGTCGTCATGGGCAAGTGCGTGCCGGGCATGCAATCCATCGAGGTCGTGAGCCCGACCGAGTACCGCTCGGTGATGGCCGTCAAGATCGCTTTTGTCAGCGCGAAGTTCCGCATTCGCACCAACGTCGTTGAACAGCGTGCGCCGGAGTACTTGAAGAGCGAGGGCGTCGGTGAGGATGCGTCGGTGGCAAGCTCGTTCAAGCAATCAAGTGAAATGTTCCTGAGCGCACGGCCCGATGGCGGCACCGATCTGCGCATGCTGGTCCGGGTCGACGTGCTGGGACGATTGGGAACCTTTGGCCTGAACGTCATGAAGACCAAGGCCGATCGCCTATGGGATGAATTTGGCGCCAACCTGGCCGCGCGTCTGGCGCCGTCGGGAGTCACTGGCGCGGCGCCGCCCGCCGCCGCGAGTCCATCCGCAGCCGCTGCGGGCGCGTCAGCAGCGCTGCCCGACCTCTCTGCCGCAGACCTGCCCGGGCTGCCGGGCAATGCGCGGAGCACGACCACTGGTCCCGGCTGGCTGGCCCGCCTGCTGCGGGGAGCACCGCCGGTCCTGGTTCGTCAACCCGGCGACATCGCGGTCGAAATCAGGCGCGGCGACGCCGTCGTCACCATCCTGTGGCCCGAGGCCAGTGCCGTTGAATGCGCCGCGTGGCTGCGTGAATACCTCGGGCCGTCCGGCAAGGCCACCTGAGCGTCAGGCCCCGGGCTCGCCTATCAGTCCCCCGACGACCGCGCCAAGCGCCATGTCGTCGATCTGGCCGAAGTGCTTGAGCCGCGTGCGCCCCTCCTTGTCGATGAGGATCAGGCTGGGCGTCCCCTGCAGTCCCCAGGTCCTCATGGTCTTCGGGATGGGACCTTCGTCATCCGCCACATCGATGCCGATCGGAAAGCGCAGCCGGTACTCGTGGATGAAGGCCTCAAGCGCATCGGCTCCCATGACGCTGTGATGCTCGAAGACCGTGTGCAGGCCGACGACGGCAAGCTGCTCCTGCGAGAAGGTCTGGTGCAGCTTGGTCGCCTGCGGCAGGCCGTGCAGCACGCACCCCGGGCAGAGCATCTGGAAGGTGTGTACAGCCACCACGCGGCCGCGCATCTGCGCCAATGAGATGGGCTCCTTGGTGTTGAACCAGCGGCTGGCGTGAAGCTCCAGTGTCGGGGGCATGCTCTGTTCCACGATGGGTCTCCTCAGGCTTGGTTGTCCGGGTGATTCGAGCATCAGGCCGCGCGCCGCTTCCCGGCGACGCCTGCAGCGAGGCGCTCGATGACGGCCCGGGTCACATCGGCGGTTTTTGCCTTGCCACCCAGGTCGCCGGTATGCAGCACAGGGTCGGCAGTGACTGACTCGATGGCCGCCATCAGGGCAGCGGCTGCGGCGTCCTCGCCCAGGTGCTCCAGCATCATGACGCAGGACCAGAAGGTACCGATAGGGTTGGCCAGGCCGCGGCCCATGATGTCGAAGGCCGAGCCGTGGATGGGTTCGAACATCGAAGGGTAGCGCCGCTCCGGATCGAGGTTTCCGGTGGGCGCGATGCCCAGACTGCCTGCCAGGGCGGCAGCCAGGTCGGAGAGGATGTCGGCATGCAGATTGGTGGCGACGATGGTGTCCAGTGATGCCGGGCGGTTGATCATGCGCGCGGTGGCGGCGTCGACCAGTTCCTTGTCCCATTTCACGTCGGGAAATTCCGCGGCGATCTCGGCGGCGATCTGGTCCCACATCACCATCGCGTGGCGCTGTGCGTTGGACTTGGTGATCACGGTGAGCAGCTTGCGCGGGCGCGTGCGCGCAAGCCGGAATGCGAAGCGCATCACCCGCTCGACCCCTGCGCGGGTCATGATCGACACGTCGGTCGCGACCTCGATCGGGTGGCCCTGGTGGGCGCGCCCGCCGACGCCGGAATACTCGCCTTCCGAGTTCTCGCGCACGATGACCCAGTCAAGGTCGCCCGCCGCGCAGCGCTTCAGCGGCGACTCGATGCCGGGCAGGATGCGGGTGGGGCGCACGTTCGCGTATTGGTCGAAGCCCTGGCAGATCTTCAGGCGCAGGCCCCACAACGTGACGTGGTCGGGAATCTGCGGGTCGCCGGCCGAGCCGAACAAGATCGCGTCCATGCCGCGCAGCGCGTCGAGGCCGTCTGCCGGCATCATCACGCCGTGGTTGCGGTAGTAGTCGCCGCCCCAGTCGAATCCGGTGAAGTCG
>JBJXGS010000132.1:0-15464 GCA_046160545.1 Burkholderiales bacterium | reverse complement strand
TTCGCGCTGGAAATTGTGGCGGAGGAATTGCGGCGGGCTCAGCAGTGTCTGGCGGCGATTACCGGGGAATTCACCGCAGATGATTTGCTTGGGGAGATATTTGGGAGGTTTTGTATCGGCAAGTAGGCGACCTTGGCGCAAAGTTGCGCGCTGCAATCCGCCTCTTCTTCCAAACGCCCCCGACCTGAGCTGCTCCTGCAAAAAGCTTGACGCAGGATGTACCGATTACTAGCACCATGTTCGCCGACTACCCTCCCACCCTCCAAGGCCTCACGCTGATCGTCATTCCCGGCGGTGCCAGGTGAACAAACCGGTGCAGCCCGCCGCTCCCCGACGCGCCGCATCCATGCTGCGCGCCGTCGCCCTGTGCGCCGTGGCCGGCGCGCTCGCGCAATGGCTTGCCCTGCCGCTACCGTGGATGATCGGCCCGCTCCTGGCGATGGCGGCGGGCAAGGCTGCCGGCATTTCGCTTGCCGCGCCGGGCTTGGCGCGCGATTCGGGTCAGCTTGTCATCGCCGTCGCGCTGGGGCTTTACTTCACGCCCGCGGTCGCAGCGGAAGTGGCGCGCTACCTGCCATGCATGTTGGCTGCCGGGGTGTTTGCAATCGTAATTGGCGTCGCTGGCAGCCGAATTTGCGTCGCCATCATGGGCCGGAGTGCCTCGGGTGCGCCGGAACTGGATCGCACGACAGCGTTTTTCGCCTGCGTTCCGGGCGGAGCTTCCGAGATGGCGGTGTTGGCAACGCGCTACGGCGGGCGGGTCGACCGGGTTGCGTTTGCGCAGAGTCTGCGCATCCTGATCGTCGTCATGACCCTGCCCTTCATTTACAAATTCGCCGGCATCTACGGGCTCAACACCTATGTACAGGTTGTGCCGGTGGTCGACTTTGCGGGCCTGGCGGTTCTGCTCGCCTGGGCGTGCGGCGGCGGCTTCGTGTTGCATTGGCTCAATATGCCCAACCCGTTCATGCTGGGTCCGCTGCTGGTGGCTGTGGTGCTGACGGCGTCGGGCCTGAAGTTCTCGGCCATGCCGGAGTGGCTATCGGCCTTCGCGCAGCTGCTTCTTGGTTGGTCGCTGGGCGACAAGTTCGAGCGCGACTTCTTTCGCACCGCGCCTCGTTTCATCGTGGCGGTATTCGCGTCGACCCTGGCGGCGATGGGTCTTTCGACTCTTCTGGCGGTATTGCTCTGGCAGGGGGCGGACATCCACCCGGCCACCGGGGTACTAGCTGTAGCACCAGGTGGCATCGCCGAGATGTGTATCACCGCCAAGGTCATGCAGCAGGGGGTGCCGATCGTCACGGCATTTCATGTGGCGCGGGTGGTGATGCTGGTACTGTTCGCCGGCAAGGTGTACCAGCGCTGGCTGGCGGCGCGGCCGCTCTGAATCGGGAGACGAACGACATGGAAGTAAGCGTTGCGCAGCGCATTCTGGACGACAACTTTGCTCCCTGGGTCAAGGCGCTCAATCTGGTCGTGACCGCTTGCGATGCGCAATCGGCGACGCTCTGCCTACCGTTCGATACGGGCCTGGTGCGCGTCGGCGGGACCTTGTGCGGTCAGGCGCTGATGAGCGCGGCGGATACCGCCACGGTGATTGCGATTTCCAGCGCCCTGGGCGGCTTCAAGCCGATGGCCACGGTGTCGCAAAACACCAGCTTCATGCGCGCGATCAGCCAGGCCGACGTGATCATCGTAGCGCGGGTCTTGAAGCCCGGCCGCACCCTGGTTTTTGGCGAGGTCGAGATGCGCGCAGCGGGCGACGAGCGCCTGGCCGTGCACGTGACAACCACCTACGCGCTGGCAGGCTGAATTCGACTTGTTGTCAACGTTGGTAAATCATCGCGCTTGAGCGGTAAAAGTGCATGGATTATTCGCCGCGATATGTGATATCGTCGCGCCCTCTCAAGAACGGGCCGCCCTCCAGAAGACCTCTGCCGGACCGCCCCGCTTCGAAGCGCCGCGCCAACTGCGCGAGAAGGCTTCGAGCGCCCTGATAGCACCAGGAATCCCCCGCTCATGAACGCAGTCTTGAAGTCCGCAGCGCCCGGCTATGTCAAACACGCCAAGTTGATCGATTGGGTGCACCGGATGGCCGCGCTGGCCAAGCCCGACCAAGTTGTGTGGTGCGACGGCAGCGCGGAAGAAAACGAACGGCTCACCGCGCAATTGGTCGCGTCCGGTGTGCTCAAGAAACTCAACCCGGCCAAGCGTCCCAATTCCTACCTGGCGCTGTCCGACCCCGAGGACGTGGCCCGCGTCGAAGAACGTACTTTCGTATGTTCGGAGACCCGCGATGCCGCCGGCCCGATGAACAACTGGGTCGCGCCCGCAGAGATGCGCGCGACCATGAACCGCCTTTTCGACGGCTGCATGCGCGGGCGCACCATGTACGTGGTGCCCTTCTCGATGGGTCCGCTGGGTTCGCACATCTCGCAAATCGGCATCGAACTGACCGATTCGGCCTACGTTGTCATCAGCATGCGCGTCATGACGCGCATGGGTCGCGCGGTCTACGACGTGCTGGGCGAGGACGGTTACTTCGTACCCTGCATGCATTCGGTCGGCGCGCCGCTCGCACCCGGGCAGCAGGATGTGCGCTGGCCCTGCAACCAGGAAAAGTGGATCGTCCACTACCCCGAAACGCGCGAGATCTGGAGCTTTGGTTCCGGCTACGGCGGCAATGCGCTTCTGGGCAAGAAATGCCTGGCGCTGCGCATCGCCTCGGTCATGGCGCGCGACCAGGGCTGGCTGGCCGAACACATGCTGATCCTGGGGGTGACCAACCCGCAGGGTGAAAAAACCTACGTGACCGGCGCCTTTCCTTCCGCCTGCGGCAAGACCAACTTTGCCATGCTGGTGCCGCCGGCAGGGTTCGAGGGCTGGAAAGTCACGACCATCGGCGAGGATATCGCCTGGATCAAGCCCGGGCCGGATGGCCGCCTGTATGCGATCAATCCTGAGGCTGGCTATTTTGGCGTCGCACCGGGCACCAGCTATCAGTCCAATCCCAACTGCATGCGGGCCATCGAGGCTGACACCATATTCACCAACGTCGCCGAAACGCCGGATGGCGACGTCTGGTGGGAAGGCATGACCGACGCGCCGCCCGAGCATTTGACTGACTGGCGCGGTCAGCCCTGGACGCCGGGATGCGGGCGCCTGGCGGCGCATCCCAACTCGCGTTTCACAGTGCCGGCAACACGCTGCCCGTCGCTGGATTCGCAATGGGACGATCCGAACGGCGTACCGATTTCGGCGTTCATGTTCGGTGGCCGTCGCTCCGACACCACCCCACTGGTGGTCGAGGCGCTGGACTGGGAAGACGGCGTCTACAAGGCCGCGACCCTGGGTTCGGAAACCACCGCGGCGATCGCCGGCAAGCAGGGCGTGGTGCGCCGCGACCCGATGGCCATGATCGCTTTTGTCGGCTACAACATGGGCGATTATTTTCGCCACTGGCTCAAGGTCGGCAAGTCGGTCGCGCAGCCGCCCAGGATCTACCAGGTCAACTGGTTTCGCAAGAACGCAGCCGGCAAGTTCGTCTGGCCGGGTTTCGGCGAGAACATGCGCGTCCTCAAGTGGGTCACAGAGCGTTGCCTGGGCAAGGCAGCCGCCCAGGAAACGCTTCTGGGCCGCACGCCGGCCTACGGTGACCTGCACTGGCAGGGGCTGGATTTCAACGCTGATCGTTTCGCCGAAGTGACCGCCCTGGACGCCGTTCAATGGCGCAGCGAGATCGGACAGCACGAGGAACTCTTCCGCAAGCTCGAAGGCTTCGTCCCTGGGGAACTGCTGAAACGCCGCGAGGTGCTTGCCGGACGTTTCGCCCGCTGACGCCGACCCTGGCCGGCCCGGCTGGTCGCGGGCCGGGAAGCAAACCGCCCTTTCGGGCGGTATTTTGCGGGCCCTCCGGAGCACTGTTTCACGTGAAACCCTGCGCCCTGCGGCGACGCAGGGCCCCGGAGTGTTTCACGTGAAACACCTGTGGCATCCCGGACACGGCGTCAGGCGCCTCATGCCAGTCCCGACGGGCCATCCCGTATAATCCGACCCCTTTCGCGCACCGAAGTCCAAGCGACTTGCGCCATGCCTGACCTGTATACCCATCCTGACCCGTTTGACGTCATCGTCGTCGGCGGCGGGCACGCCGGCACCGAAGCCGCGCTGGCGGCCGCGCGCTCCGGCGCTCTTACCCTGCTCGTCACCCACAGCATCGAGACCCTGGGCGCGATGAGTTGCAATCCGTCGATCGGCGGCATCGGCAAGGGGCATCTGGTCAAGGAGATCGACGCCCTGGGCGGTGCCATGGCGCTTGCGACCGACGAGGCCGGCATCCAGTTTCGCATCCTCAATTCGAGCAAGGGCCCGGCGGTGCGTGCCACGCGCGCCCAGGCCGACCGGGTGCTGTACAAGCAGGCGATTCGTTCTCGCCTGGAGAACACGCCTAACCTCACCCTGTTTCAACAGGCGGTTGACGATCTGTGTGTCGAGGGCGATCGTGTCATCGGCGTTGTCACCCAGTCCGGCATCGTGTTTCGTGCCCCTACGGTGGTGCTTACCACCGGCACCTTCTTGTCCGGCCTGATCCACGTCGGGCTGGCCAACCACGAGGCCGGTCGCGCCGGCGACCCTCCCGCCAAGCGCCTCGGTGCGCGCCTGAAAGAGCTGAAGTTGCCGCAGGGGCGGCTCAAAACCGGAACCCCGCCGCGCCTCGACGGCAAGACCATCAATTTTTCGGTACTGACGGAGCAGCCAGGCGACACCCCTGCTCCGGTGTTTTCCTATCTTGGTCGGCGCGACATGCATCCGCGCCAATTGCCCTGCTGGATCACCCATACCACCAGCGAGACCCACGACATCATCCGCGCGGGGCTGGATCGTTCGCCCATGTTCACCGGGGTCATCGAAGGCGTCGGTCCGCGCTATTGCCCGTCCATCGAGGACAAGATCCACCGCTTCGCCGACAAGACTTCGCACCAGATCTTCCTCGAACCCGAAGGACTCGATACCCACGAGATCTACCCCAACGGCATTTCCACCAGTCTTCCCTTCGACGTGCAGTTGCGTCTGGTGCGGACCATGAAAGGCCTGGAGCGTGCGCATGTCCTCAGGCCCGGCTACGCGATCGAGTACGACTACTACGACCCGCGCGGCCTGAAGTCGTCGCTGGAGACCCGTGCCATCGCTGGTCTTTTCTTTGCCGGGCAGATCAACGGAACGACCGGCTACGAGGAGGCCGGCGCCCAGGGCCTCCTGGCCGGGCTCAATGCTGCGCGCCAGTCGCGCGGCCAGGCGCCCTGGTGCCCCGGGCGCAGCGAGGCTTACCTGGGGGTTCTGGTCGACGACCTGATCACCCGCGGGGTGAGTGAGCCTTATCGCATGTTCACCAGCCGCGCCGAGTACCGCCTGTCGTTGCGGGAAGACAATGCCGATGCGCGGCTGACCGAAATCGGCCGCAAGCTGGGCTTGGTAGACGATAAGCGCTGGGACTTTTACTGCCGCAAGCGCGATGCCGTGGCACGCGAGACAGAACGCCTGAAATCGGTGTGGGTGAATCCTCACATCGTTTCTGAACAAGACAGCACAAGGGTTCTAGGAACGACCCTGGAACGGGAACACTCTCTGCTGGACCTCCTGCGGCGCCCTTCGGTGACCTACGCGGGCGTGGTCGGGCTCCCTATTTCCGGCGTGGCCACCGGCGCGACCGCGATCGATCCCGATATCGCCGACCAGGTGGTGGCGCAGGTCGAGATTTGCGCCAAGTACCAGGGCTACATCGTGCGCCAGGCCGAGGAGGTGCGTCGCAGCGCCGCGCAAGAGGGCCTGCGCCTGCCGTCGGATCTCGACTACGAAAAGGTGCGCGGACTGACCCGCGAAGCGCAAGCCAAGCTCGCCGCACAGCGGCCGGAAACGCTCGGCCAGGCCGCTCGGATTCAGGGCATCACCCCGGCCACCATCGCGTTGCTCGCCGTCTATCTCAAAAAGCACGGCCTGGCCGCGCATGGACTGGCCGCGTGAGCGCTCTCGGCCAGGCGACTGCTCTCGAGGCGGGGCTTGAGGCGCTCGGACTTGCGCTGCCCTGCGCGGCGCGCGACAAGCTCTCTGCCTACCTCGACCTGCTCATCAAATGGAACCAGACCTATAACCTGACCGCGGTTCGTGAGCGCGAGCAGATGATCGCGCATCATGTGCTCGATTCGCTGTCCATCGCGCGTTTCGTTCGCGCGGGACGGCTCATCGACGTCGGTTCCGGCGCGGGACTGCCCGGCCTGGTGCTCGCGATCTGGGCCGAGGCCGGTCTGCCCGGGCTTGAAGTCACGGTGCTGGATGCCAACCACAAGAAAGCTGCCTTTCTGCGCCAGGCCAAGCTCGAACTCTCGCTTGCCAATGTAGAAGTAAGCGATGCGCGCGTCGAGGCCCTCACGCCCGCGATGCCGTACGATCAGATCGTCAGCCGCGCCTTTTCTGACCTGGGCGAATTCTTCGAACTCACGCGCCACTTCGCTGCCCCGTCGGCGCGTTGGATGGCGATGAAAGGCGTGCACCCGCACGAGGAGATCGCACAACTCCCCGCCGGTGTCGAAGTCGATGTCGTGCATCCGCTAAAGGTTCCGGGGCTCGACGCGCGGCGCCATCTAGTCGTCATGCGCTCCGGGGGCAGCCAAGCCTCATGAGCGCGCGCATCTTCGCGGTCGCCAACCAGAAGGGCGGCGTCGGCAAGACCACCACCAGCGTCAACCTCGCGGCGGCACTCGCCTTGTCGGGTCAACGCACTCTTTTGGTCGACCTTGACCCACAGGGCAACGCGACCATGGGCTGCGGGGTCGACAAGCGAACCATCGCCGCATCCGTGTACCAGGTGCTGGTGGGCTTGGCCACCGCAGCGAACGCGCGCGTACCCTCTCCCGCGGTGACCGGCGAGGCCGGTGGCAAGCTCGATGTGCTGCCGGCCAATCGCGAACTCGCCGGTGCGGAGGTCGAGCTGGTCGACCTGGAACGGCGCGAGCTGCGCCTGAAGGCGGCGCTGCGCGAGGTTGCCGCCGACTACGATTTCATCCTCATCGACTGTCCACCTTCGCTGTCGCTGCTCACGCTCAACGGACTGACGGCCGCGCACGGCGTCATCATCCCGATGCAGTGCGAGTACTACGCGCTCGAGGGCCTCTCCGACCTGGTGGGCACGATCAAGAAGGTGCACGCCAACTTCAATCGCGACTTGTCGATCATCGGCCTCTTGCGCGTGATGTACGACCCGCGCGCGACCCTCACGGCCCAAGTCTCGGCGCAACTCCAGCAGCACTTTGGCGACAAGGTGTTCCGCGCCATCATTCCGCGCAATGTGCGCCTGGCCGAGGCACCGTCCTACGGCCAGCCCGGCGTTGTCTTCGACCGCACTTCGCGCGGCGCGCAGGCCTACATGGAGTTCGCCGCCGAGTTGATCGCGCGCTTGAAGGAGGGCGCCTGATGCTCTCGCGTTTCTTGCGAAGCGCGGCCCCCTCCGGGTCGCCTGCAACGACGCCGGAGCAGGCAGAAGTTCCAGCCGCAACGGCGTCTGACCCTTCCTCGGCGCTCTGGTACATGCCTCCCCCTGTCGCCGGCGGATACGCCGGGGTCGTGTATTCAAGCCAAGGCGTTTTCATCGTCCCCGACCAGGACGAAGGTGTCGGTCGCCAGTTGCGTACCTTCGGCGCCTACGAAGGCCCGCAACTCGAACTCCTTGCCCGCATGGCTGGTCTGGCGCGAGGCGACTGCATCCTCGACATCGGCGCCAACATTGGCGTGACGGCGGTGGTCATGGCGCGCGCGGCACTGCCCGGCGTCACCATCCACGCCTACGAGGCGCAGCGCGTCGTCTTCTGGATGCTTGCGGGCAACCTTGCCTTGAACGGCATCGACAACGCTCGTTGCCGGCAACTGGCCATCGGTGCCGCGGCGGGCGAAGCGCGCGTACCGCTGCTGGACTACCGTCGGCCGGCGCTGTTTGGCAGCGTCGAGCTCGATCGCGCACTGCAGTCGGACGCATTGCAGGATGCCCGCGACGGCCGCTTCGAAACTGTGGTCATGGCCAGCGTGGATTCTCTGCACACCGCCGGCGTCGGGCTCATGAAGATTGACGTCGAAGGCATGGAAGACGCAGTTCTGCACGGCGCGGAAGGGACGATCGCCCGCGACCGCCCGCTCCTCTACGTCGAGCACCTGAAGAGTGACGCGCAGGGCATGGCGCGCCTGCTCGATACGGCCGGATATCGCCTCTTCGATTTCGCCGACAACCATGTCGGCCTGCCGCGCGAGCGCGCCGACCTTGAGGCGCTCGCTGCCGACCTCGCTCCCTACACCGTCCCCAGACCCTGAAGATTCAGATGAGCCCCGTGAACAAGAAACGCGGCCTCGGCCGCGGCCTCGACGCCCTCCTGGCGGGTGAGAATACAAACGTCAGCGACGCGCCGGCGACCCTGCCGCTCACCGCGCTGACCCCCGGTCGCTACCAGCCGCGCACGCGCATGGATGATGCGTCTCTCACCGAGCTGGCCGGGTCGATCCGCGCCCAGGGCGTGATCCAGCCCATCCTCGTGCGGCGCGTGTCCGGCAACGCGGGTCGTTACGAGATCATCGCCGGCGAACGGCGTTTTCGCGCCGCGGCGCTGGCGGGCCTGACCGAGGTGCCGGTGACGGTGCGCGATGTTGCGGATGAAGCGGCGCTCGCGATGGCGCTGATCGAAAACATCCAGCGCGAAGACTTGAACGCGCTCGAGGAAGCGCAGGGGATCGCCCGTCTCATCGAGGAATTCGGCATGACCCAGGAGGCCGCCGGCGAGGCGGTCGGTCGCTCGCGCACAGCGGCGGCCAACCTGTTGCGACTGCTCAAACTCCCCGACCCCGTGAAAGAAATGATTCACGCCGGTACTCTCGACATGGGGCACGCGCGCGCACTGCTCGGCCTGCCGGTCGCCCTGCAAGTAGGCACGGCGCAGGCCGTTGTCGCGCGCGGCATGTCCGTGCGCCAGACCGAGGAACTGGTCAAGAAAACCCAGTCGGGGCCCGCACGCGCGGAGGGCAAAAAGGCCAGTCCGCCCGCTTCGCGCGATACGACGCGCTTTGCCGACGAAGTCGCCGACCTGTTGGGAACGAAAGTCGAGATCCAGCCCTCAGCCAAGGGCGGCCGCTTGGTGATCCACTACGCGAGCAACGACCACCTGAACGACCTGGTGGGCAAGCTGCGCGGCTGAGGCGCGCATCCCGTGTAGGGAGTGAGGCAGCGGCGGACCTGCCGCCGCGCCGCCGTGAAGGCGCTAAAGCACCTTACTTCTTGGCCGCAACCCAGGCCACGCACCAGCCCGACGGAGCGATCTCGGTGTCGCCGGGGAGGATCTTGCAGCCGCCGCGATCCTTGGGCGTCTTGCCGGGCACCCACTGCAGGCAGTTGTCGCAGCGATTGTTGCCTTCGGGCGTGTCCTTGTACTTGAGCGAGGTGCGCATGGCGTCGTTCTTGGCGGCCAGGGCGGACTGCGTGAAAAACACTATGGGAACGGCGGCGGCGACGCCGGAGGCGGCCTTGAGCCATTTGCGACGGGATGATTGCAAAGCGATTCTCCTGTTCGGATTGGGCGAGCGGGGAGCAAGCCGCGCGAAGTTTAACGCGGTGGAACTGCATCAGGTTTACGCAGAAATGCCATCGGGGTCCGCGAAGGGGTTGACGATGCGGATTCCGCCGATGACTGCGCCACCGTGCAGGTCCTCTGTAAGGATCCGTACGCACCCGCTCGCCCTTGCGGCTTGCACGATGAGGGCATCCCAATAGGACAGTTGATGCAGTACGTGCAGGTCGAGCGCCTGCATGACGGCGTCGGCGGAGGGGACCACAATCTCGAAGCGCTCGTAAAGGCGAATGCGCTCGCGCACCAAGGGAATCGGCAGTCCGAGCTTGCGAATCGACGCGTTGACGAACTCGTGCAACACCTGGGTCGAGATGACGCCCTCCCGGCTTCTCAGGAGGTCAGCGATCAGCTCGACGGCACGCGTTTGCTTCGCAGGTTCGTCCGCAGAGTCGGCGTAAACAAGCAGGTTGGTATCGATAAAGCTACGCACGAGAATTCAGCTCATCGCGATCGAACTTCCAGCCCCTCCGCCGTCCAGGCGTCAGGGCTGTCGACCTTCGGTACTCGGCGATTTCGGCGTCGATCTGCGCGCTCCCCGCCAGGTGCTGGAGGTGATCGCGAACCACCTGATTCAGGCTTTTGCCCATCGCCTTTGCGGCTTCTCGAGCGGCATCTGCGACCTTTTCGTCGATCGATAGCGTGATGTTCATGCCCGAATTATACACATTACATGTGCGCACACAACATGTGTATAACTGATCCTCGGCTGAGGAGACCCAGCGACCTCTTTCGAACTTGCGCCTGTTCATTATCGGGGTATCTGTTCCAGTCGCAACCTTCGGTCGCGCAGTGATGCTGCGGTGCGGGGAAAGCGAAACTCGACCTTGCCTGCCCCAACGGCCTTGGCGTTGCCGAGGACGTCGAAGAGCGTGCCCTCGTCCCCTACAGCCACCGAAGCGCTGTCGTCGGGGGCAAAACTCACGCCCTGAAGATATGCCTGAGTGACCCCGGATTCATCGCGATACCAGCAATTGATCTCCTGCGGCTGCCAGAACTCCGACATCGAAGACCGCGGGGGTTTCCAGCGGGGCGTGCGCGGCGACTGATGCAGCGCCCACTACAGCGATGACACGAGTAAGACGGCCGGCAGCAATCCGATCCGAGCGCACAGGCGCGTACGCGGTTCTTTGTCCTTCCGCGACACCTGCGGACTCGCGGTGCTGCTCCGCATCGTTTTCACTTCGGCAGCTTGAGGATTCAAACCAGCGCACGAATTCCTCAGATCTTGAACGTCTCCAATGTCTCCGGAGCAAAGAGTTCGTCTAGTTTCAAAAGGCGTCTGGAAAGTCCCTGCTCATGGTGATAGCGCAGGAACGTCGCCAGGGTCTCACGGTTGGGCGCCAGGCCGTACGGCCAAAAGTCTTCACCCATCTCGCGTACGGCTTCTTCGACGTGGGCGTTGGCCCAGGGCAGCATGGCCTTGAGCGCAGCGGTTTCCTTGAGTGCCTGGTAGGCCATGGCCTGCGACTGCACGAAGGCCTTGGTCAGCGACTGGGCGATCCAGCGGTTGGCTTCGTAGACTTCGCGGCGGATCGCCACGGTATGCATGATCGGGAAGCGTCGCGTCTGGCGCCAATAGGCGCGCTCGACCTCGGGGTAGTTTTCGAACAGGCGCGTGACGCGCCCGTCGTTGCGCGCATAGGTGGAGGGCATGCGCGCGGTATAGAGCGCGTCGATCTCGCCCTCGGCCAGCATGCGTGCCAGCGTCTGCGTGGGACCAATGGGAACGACCTTGATGTTGGGTGGCAGGTCGAGCTTCAGTTTCTCGTCGCGATTGGGCTCTTCCTCGCCGCCGGTCATGTAGGTGACGCTGTCGATCGGCACACCGTAGTGATCCGAAAGGATGCCGCGGATCCACACCGGTGCCGTCATCTGGTACTCCGGCACGCCGACGCGCCGACCGATCAAATCCTTGGGCTCGCGGATGCCGGCCTTGGCATTCACGTAGATGCACGAATGGCGAAAGAACCGCGACGGGAACACCGGAATGGCGACGAAGGGGCGCTCGGCTTTGCCAAGCGAGACGCTGTAGGACGACAGCGACATCTCGGCCAAGTCGAACTCGCGGTTCCTCAGCATGCGAAAGAAGGTCTCTTCCACCGGCATGTTGAGGTAGATGAGGTCGATGCCGTCGGGTACGACCCGCCCATCCATCAACGCCCGGGTGCGGTCGTAGTCCCAGCAGCCGAAGGAAAGGCGCAGGCGCTCTGCCATCGCCCCTACTCCGTCTTGAGGCCGGCGGCCTTGACGGCGCGCGCGTCGCGCTCGGCCTCGGCGTCGAGCACGCGGGTGTAGTCGGCCGGTCCGCCACCGATGGCTTCGATGCCGGCGGTGGTGAAGGTCTGGATCACATCGGCTTCCCTGACCAGTTTGGCGACTTCCTCGCTGATGCGGTTGATGGCCGCAGCAGGTGTCCTGGCCGGCGCGAAGATACCGATGTTGGGGGCGAAGTCGAAACCCGGAATCACCTCGCCCATGGCTGTCAGGTTGGGCGCGAACTGCGAGCGTTTCGCGGTGTTGACCGCCAGCAGCTTGACCTTGCCGTCGCGCACGAAGCCGGCCAGCGAGGGAAAGGCGGAGAGCACCATCGGCACCTGATTGCCGATCATGGCCGGCACCGATTGGCCGGTGCCCTTGAAGGGCACGTGACGGATATCCAGGTTAAGCGCCGCCTTGAGGGCCTCCATGCACAGGTGGTGGGTGCTGCCCACTCCTGAAGAACCGTAGGTGAATTCGTTCGGCCTGGACTTGACCAGCGCGATGAATTCCGCGAAGTTGGTCGGCGGGAAGCTCGGGTGCGCGGCCAGGAACAAGGGCGCGGTGGCGATCAGCGACACCGGCATGAAGTCGCGCTTCGGGACATACGAGATGTCCTTGTAGATGAGCGGATTGATGGTCATCATCGAATCGTCGGTCAGAAGCAGCGTGTGACCATCGGGCGTCGCGCTCAGGAGCGCCTGCGCTGCCACCACGCCGTTGGCGCCGGGCCGGTTCTCCACCAACACCGACTGGCCGATACGCTCGGTGAGCTTGCGCGCGACCACCCGTGCAACTGTATCGGGCAATCCTCCCGGCGAATACGGCACCACGAACCGGACCTGCTGGCTCGGGTAGGCCTGTGCCAGCGCATGGCGTCCGACTAAGGGCGAGAGGGCGAGCGCGCCGGCGGAGGCGAGCAGTTGGCGGCGTTGCATGGCGGTTCTCCTTGATTCTGCTGCGGCCGGCGAGAACGCCGACTGTGCGGACCACCCAAGCCAGGCGGCGCAGGCGGAAGTTGATTCTATGCCGCGCTCACGGCGGCGGCGATGTCCCCGGCCGTGCGCACATCGCGCCAGTCCAGCGTCTTGGGCAGGACCGCCTGAAGCGAACAGGTGCCGGCGGGCACGCGCGCATCTCCTGTGCCGATGGCAGCGCCGCCAGCGGCGAAGGTCTGCGCGGCCTCGACCATCTGCTTGCGAAATTCCACCACTGCCAGGTCGGAGGCGCCCAGGCGCTCGTCCGTTCGGTTGGTGATGGGGCCCATGGTGATCCACATGGCGATGTCCTGGTTCGGAAAGCCCTGGATGCCGGTGAAGTTGCCGGCCTTCATGGCGTTGCGGTCCTGGCCGAAGCGCTCGTCAATATTGGTTTTGAGCCGGTAGTACTGATCGAGCGTGAAGCCGGGGCGCACGTTGAGGAACTTGCGCCATTCCTCGGTCGAAGGTGTGGTGGCCGGATCGCCCCAGGCCAGAAAGTAGAACGCCGTGTGCGTGTCGTCGATCGGCACGTTGACGTTGGCCACGTTGTAGAGGTTGTTGGGCGGTACCAGGACGGTAATTGGCGCCACGAAGACGGTGGTGCGCACGTACTCGTGGGTCGCGGCGTTGGCGATCGGCCGGCGCAGGGCCGCGTAGCGAAAGCCATAGCCGGTGCGCTGTACCGCCAGGCGTGGCGACTTGTCGGTCGAGGGCCTGAACCACATGCGGTCGTTGGCTTCGCCCGCCTTGACACGCGCCGGCACGAAATCGGACGAATGCAGGCTGGAGGAATGCGCCGAATCGATCGCGCCCTCGAGGATCTGCGCCCAGTTGCACGGGAGCACCGCCTTGGCGATCGATACGCGCACGTTTTCGTTCGGGGCGAACGGCGGCGGCTCGAAGGCGGGCATGGAATCCGCCGGGCCGAAGTAGGACCACACCCAGCCGCCCCACTCGGTGACCGGATAGGCGCGGTGCTTCATCTTGTCCTTGAGTCCGCTTGTGACCGGTTCTGACGAGAGCTCCAGGGCGTTGCCCGCGACATCGAACTTCCAGCCGTGGTACAGGCAGCGCAAGCCGCCCTCCTCGTTGCGCCCCATTGCCAGCGAGGCGCGCCGGTGCGGGCACTGCTCGTCGAGCACGCCGACGCGGCCTTCGGAGTCGCGGAACACCACCAGGTCCATGCCCAGGATGCGCGCCCTGGCCGGGGTGCCATCGGCTTCGGCCACCTCCTCGGTCAGGCATACCGGCAGCCAGTGGCGGCGCATCAGCGCGCCCATCGGCGCGTCGCCTTCGACGCGGGTCAGGAGGTCATTCTCTTCGGCAGTCAGCATGGACACCTCGCAAGGCGGGCTTGGGACGCCAAGTTTGCAAATACTTAGGCGCCTAAGTAATATCGCGAAGTCTATCCAAACCTCAAAGCACCTGTCAAACGTGATCCCGGACCCACAGCACCTGACCCTGGTGGTCGCGGGGCGCTCCGAGGTGGCCAGCGGCATCGTCGAGTTCGAGTTGCGTGTGCCCGGCGGCGGCCCGTTGCCAGTGTTTCAACCTGGCTCGCACCTGACGGTGGAGACCCCGTCCGGTGTGCGGCGCAAGTATTCGATCGTGAATCCCCCGAGCGATGCGGAGCGTTACTGCATTGCGGTGAAGCGCGAAGCGGCCGGGCGCGGCGGGTCGCGCAGCATGCATGACGACCTCGCGGTCGGCGCCGCCCTCAAGGCGGAGGCGCCGGACAACGCTTTTGCGCTGGTCTCGGGCGCGCGGCGCCACGTCTTTATCGCAGGCGGCATCGGCATCACGCCTATCCTTTGCATGGTGCGCTCGCTGATCGCTGACGCCGATGCCGCAGGCGAAGCACCGGTGCCCTTCAAGCTCTACTACCTGACGCGAGACGCGGCAGTGACCGCTTATCGCGATGAGATCGCTGCCCTGGCCGAGCGTGCCGTCATCCACCACGACGGCGGCGACCCGGCAGCCGGGCTGGACCTCTGGCCGGTGCTGGAAAAGCCCGCTGCGGGCACGCATGTGTATTGCTGCGGACCGCGGCCGCTCATGGACGCGGTGCGCGACATGGCCGGGCACTGGAGCAGCGCGGCCATCCACTTCGAAAGTTTTGGTGCCGGTGACGCGTCGCTTTTCGAGCCCGACCAGGCCTTCGAGGTGCTGCTCGCTCGCGCGCAGGTGCGCGTCGGCGTGACACCCGGCCAGACCATTCTCGAGGCGCTCGGTGCGCACGGCGCGCAGGTACGGCGTTCCTGCGAAGCCGGATCGTGCGGGTCCTGCCGTACCACCTACCTGTCCGGCGATGTCGAGCATCGCGATCTGGTGCTGGCCGAGGACGAGAAGGCCACGCAAATGATGGTCTGCGTTTCGCGTGCGCGCGGCGGCGAACTGGTGCTCGACCTGTGACGCATCCACGCCTTCGCCTCGGGGTGGCCGGACTGGGGCGCGCCTTCACCCTCATGCTGCCGACGCTGGCTGCCGATGAGCGGGTGGCGATCGTCGCGGCGACCGACCCGTTCACGCCCGCCTGCGAACGTCTTGCCCGCGAGTTCGGCGCGCGCAT
>JBJXGS010000131.1:0-8756 GCA_046160545.1 Burkholderiales bacterium | reverse complement strand
CGAAACATTGCCCAGGTGCGGTCGCGCGCGTTCAATGACGCTCGTCAGCTCGTCGACACTGAGCGCATTGAGCACGTAGACCGACGCGCGCGACAGCAGTGCGCCATTGACTTCGAATGACGGGTTCTCGGTGGTCGCGCCGATGAAAGTGAAGAGCCCGCTCTCGACATACGGCAAGAAGGCGTCCTGCTGGCTCTTGTTGAAGCGGTGCACCTCGTCCACAAAGAGTATCGTCGGGCGCCCCAGCGCCTGCGAATCCTGCGCCGCCTTGACCGCCTCGCGAATCTCCTTGACCCCGCCCAGGACCGCGGAGATGGCCAGGAAGTCGGCGTCGAAGCCGCGCGCCATGAGTCGGGCCAAGGTGGTCTTGCCCACTCCCGGCGGCCCCCACAGAATCATCGAGTGCGGCTTGCCCGACTCGAACGCGACGCGCAGCGGTTTGCCCGGGCCCAGAAGGTGCGCTTGCCCGATGACTTCGTCGAGGCTCTTTGGGCGCAAGGCTTCGGCGAGCGGTGCTGCGGACGGATGTGCCGACATTCGGGTCAATGGGCCTGCGCCAGCACCTGGCAGCAACACCCTACTTGTCAGCGCCGATCACGTCTGCGCCCTTGGGCGGCGTGAAGCGAAAGGCCTCGGGTGTAAGCGCGGGGTTGCGTTCCATGCGGCCGAAGGTCAATACCGAGGTCTGGCCAAAGGTGTCCTTGAGTTCCATGACCGCGATCGTCGCAGCGCCGCCCTCCACCTTGAGACCGATGCGCACCACCTCAAAGGTGGTGTCGCGCGACTTCGGCACCGCTTCCAGCCACTCGAGCCCATCGCGTGTGCCGGAGTTCTTGAGGTCGAAGTTCTTTTCCAGTTCGTCGCTGCCCGAGAGGATCGCCGCCGGGCTTTGCCCCAATGCGCCGTCCATGCGCCGCACGGTCACCTGGTTCAAATCCCGATCGTGGATCCACAGGCGTTCGCCGTCGCCGACGATGGCCTGGTCGTAGGGCTTTTCGTAGGTCCAGCGGAACTTGCCCGGACGCTGGAAAACGAAAGTACCGGATACCGGATTGGAAGACTTGCCGGCCTTGTTGATGATCACCTGGGTGAACGGCGCGCGGCCGGAACGCGTCGCGCGCACAAAGTCACGCAGGGCGTCGATGGCGGCGGCCTGCGCCGGCATCGAGACCAGGATTCCCAGGGAGATGCAGGCGAGAAATCTCATCACTCGGCCTTGGCCGGAACCAGGATGTCGCGGTTGCCGTTGGATTGCATGGGCGAGACCATGCCGGCCTTTTCCATGGCTTCAAGCAGACGCGCGGAGCGGTTGTAGCCGATGCGCAGATGGCGTTGCACCAGCGAGATCGAGGCACGCCGGTTGCGCAGCACGATTTCCACGGCCTGGTCGTACATCGGGTCGGCCTCGGCGTCGCCATTGGACTCGCCGGGCTCGCCAGCGCCCTCCCCGTCGAGCACGCCGCCTTCGAGTATGCCTTCGATGTAATTGGCGCCGCCGAGTTTTTTCAGATGCTCGACCACCTTGTGCACTTCGTCGTCGGCGACAAAGGCCCCGTGAACCCGCTGCGGCAGTCCGGTGCCGGGCGGCAGGTACAGCATGTCGCCCTGTCCCAGCAACGACTCCGCCCCCATCTGGTCGAGGATGGTGCGCGAATCGATCTTGGAGGAAACCTGGAACGCCATGCGAGTCGGGATGTTGGCCTTGATGAGGCCGGTGATGACATCAACGCTCGGACGCTGGGTTGCGAGGACAAGGTGTATGCCGGCGGCGCGCGCCTTTTGCGCCAGGCGTGCGATGAGTTCCTCGATTTTCTTGCCTGCCACCATCATCAGGTCGGCCAGCTCGTCGATCACCACCACGATCAGTGGCAGGTGTTCCAGCGGCTCGGGCGACTCCGGAGTCAGCGTGAACGGGTTGGTCAGCGGCTTGCCGGCCTCGCGCGCACCGGCTACCTTGTGGTTGAAGCCCGACAGGTTACGCACGCCGAAGGTGCTCATGAGCTTGTAGCGCCGTTCCATCTCGGCCACGCACCAGTTGAGCGCGTTGGCGGCCTGCTTCATGTCGGTCACCACCGGTGCCAGCAGGTGCGGGATGTCGGCATAGACGCCCATTTCGAGCATCTTGGGGTCGATCAGGATCAGGCGCACCTCGCGCGCCTCAGCCTTGTACAGCAGCGACAACAGCATTGCGTTGATGCCGACCGACTTGCCGGCCCCGGTGGTGCCCGCCACCAGCAGGTGCGGCATGCGCGCCAGATCGGCCACGACCGGCTTGCCGGCGATGTCCTTGCCCAGTGCGATGGTGAGGGGCGAGACGTTGTCGTTGTAGACCTGCGATCCGAGAATCTCGGACAGGCGCACCATCTGGCGTTTTGGGTTGGGCAACTCCAGTCCCATCGCGCTCTTGCCCGGGATTGTTTCGACCACACGCACCGACACAAGCGAGAGTGCGCGCGCCAGATCCTTGGCCAGGTTGACGATCTGGCTGCCCTTCACTCCAATGGCCGGTTCGATCTCGTAACGCGTGATCACGGGCCCCGGATAGGCGGCCTTTACTTCCACCTGGACGCCGAAATCCCTGAGTTTCTTTTCGATCAGGCGCGAGGTGAATTCGACCGTCTCGGCACTCACCGTCTCCTGCATCTGCTGCGGGGGATCGAGCAGGACCAGTGGCGGCAGCCCGGTGTCGGGCAGATCGGCAAACAAGGGGGTCTGCTTTTCCTTCTCGACGCGTGGCGATTGTGGCACCGCGACCATCGGTGGCTCGATGCGGATCGCCGGATGCTCCTCGAAGAGCTCGCGGCGCTCTTCCTCGACTGCCTGCTCGCGCACCTCGACGGCGGTCTCGCCGGCGCGGCGGTCACGCCGCTCTTCAATGCGTCGCTTCAGGCCCAACCAGATGCCTTCGATGACAGCTCCAATGCGCTCGGCCATGGCCAGCCACGAAAGGCCGCTGAAAAGTGACAGGCCGACTGCCATTCCAAGCAGGCAAGCGAGGGTCGCGCCCGTAAAGCCGACGTAGAGCGCGCCGTGTCTCCCGAGCACCTCGCCAAGCACGCCACCCGGCCCCAGCGGCAAGGCGACTGTCAGCGAGTGAAAACGCATGCCCTCAAGCGTGCTGCTGGCCGCCAGGAGCAGCGCGAAGCCGCCGAAGATGGCGATCAGCGAGCGCCGGTCGAGGACGGTTGCCTCAGCTCCCAGTTCGGCGTCGGCCAGTCGACGATAGCCGGCTATCACGAGGTAGGCGAATAGCGCTGTCCACCACCAGGCGGAAAGACCGAAGACAAACAACAAAAGATCGGCCAGGTAGGCACCGAGGCGGCCACCAGCGTTGGCGATCGCGCCGCCGGTGGCGTCATGGGAAAAGCCGGGATCGGCCTTGCGATAGGTCGCGAGAATCAATACCAGGTAGGCGCATATCCCGGCAAAGCCCAGCCAGCGCGCCTCGCGAATCAAGCGTGCCAGGCGCGAACTCGCGACTGGAGCGGTTGCCGCAACCTGATTGATGGGCATGGGCGAATTATAGCGACCGGCTTACCTATCCTCCCGAAAGGCGTGACCCGCTGACGCGTGGTACACGGGTCACGCGGCCAGCGCCGGCGCGGGCGGAAGGCAACAAAAAAGCCCCGCTTGCGCGGGGCTTGGTCAGGCGTGACGAGCGCGGGCCTGCGATGTCCTCAGTTGGTCAGGCACTGGGTATTGGCGTTGCGCACGCCGCCACCTGAAATGTTCTGAAAAAACGAGGTCGGTGGGGTGTAAATCGGCAGCCCCGGGTCGCCCGGCAAGGTGCTGGGACGTGCGTTGAAACTTGCTACCGAGCCAAATTGGCCGGCGCGGAAATTGGTGTTGCCTGAGCTGTTGGCTACGACGATCTCGCCATCCGAGACGCCGACATAGACCGCCGGCGGCAGGCAGTCCGTGCACTGCTCTTGCGACTGCGCGTAGCGCTGCCCGAGGAGCGCGAACGGATCACGCGGCGTGCCGTTGAGCATGCGATCCAGGTTGACCCAAGCCTGGAAACGCTCTGGATCGTCCGTTGCATCCGGGAAGTCGAGCATGGTCTCGGAGCCGGCCCGCGCGAAGTCCATGCCGCCGACTGCGCTGGTGCGCGTCGCACCGCGCTTGGTGCAGACGCTCGTGACGCAATCATCGACACTGAAGGTGGTGCCGCGAATGCCAATGGTCGCGGTCGCAGTGCCGAGCCGCAAAGCATCCTGGTTGCCGCGCTTGCCTATCAGGCCGGTAATCATCCGCAACCCGCCCTTTACCAACGCCATGGCCGAGTTGTCGCGCGTCGGCTGGGCCTGGTCGAAGGTGTATTCCTCGATGCGAATGCGGGTGTTGGGTTTCAGGGTCATGACAGCGCCGTCGGAGAAACGCACCTGTGCGTAACTGTCGCGCTCGGTATTGACGGTATCTCCGCGCCCCACTTCGGACTGTCGCGACAGGAGACGCACCGCGCCATCCGGCTTTTGCACCGAAACAGTACCGGACATCTGCGCAACGGTGCCGTTGCCATGCGCGGCGAAGGCGCAAAGTGCGATGCCTAGTGTGGCTATGGCTCGTACAGCTGAGAATCCGGTTTTCATGGCTTGCTCCAGTCCACGCACTCGACGGGTCGACAACGCTTCCAATCTATTTTGCAAAGGCTTGTTGCACAAGGACTTTGTTCACGCACATCCGTCGCTCGAACGTGACGGAATACGCGCAATTCAGGGGTTTGCACGCACTTTCGTGAAATTATTGGCAATTGTCCTGAACCCTGTTCTTGTTGGTCTTGTTCGGGTCCTGGATCTCGATGACCGTGCGCGCGATTCCTACCGGAGTACTCTGATCCACCACCGAGATGTTTCCGGCTACACCTGAGAGGACGAACGCGGAATCCTGCACACCGTTGAGGTTAAGCACGGAAACGACAGAGCCTCCGCTGAGCGTAATTGGCGGCGCGAGATAGCCGAGCGGGACGGAATTCGGCGCTGTCCGCACCGGACCCGGATTGAGGAAGTTGCCGAGATCCTGGTTGTAAATGCCGCTGCCTGAGTTGCCGACCAGAATCATGTTTGACGGCACTGCGACCCCCACGCCCGCGCCGAGGTCGATGCCTGGCACGGATGTCATGCCTCCGGCGCCGCTGGCGTTGACGACCAGATTGATTTGCCCGCCGTTGACAATGGAGGCCGCCGACGTTGTTGGAGCGCCGGCGGGGGACGTGCCCGCGATCAACACCAGGCCGCGGCCGACGGTAATTGTCATGGGCGCGCTTGGATCAATTCGCGCAACAGCACCGCTTGCCGCATCGGCTGATCCGCCTTGAATTACGAGGTTGCCACCGATGACCATGGCTTTGGATGCAGTGGTGTTGATCAGTGCGGCTGCCCGGCCACCATTGGTCGCGGTGCCGCCGCGCAGCGTCAGGTCGCCTATGCCACCCGGCACGCTACCGATCCTGAAATCAACTGAGCCTGCCTCGAACAGGATTCCGGCATCAGCTTGGGAACCGTTGGCAGTGCCCGCCACCAGAGCGCTGTTGCCGGCAGCGATCAGGCGAATCGACCCGCCGGTCACGTTGAACCCCGCCAAGGCGCGCGCTCCGGTCGCGCTACCACCATTGATGTTGATACCGGCGCCAAGATTGAGCGAAACGGTACTGCCTCTCATGCTGATCGCGGCGATCGCATCCGCCCCGGCGGCAGTTCCCGCCGTGGCCGTGAGGCCGCTGGTCGCATTGATTTCAAGGGCGGCGTCGGATTGCAACAGCACGCCGCGGTTGATGCCGGCTCCCGCAACCCCGGCACCGGTCACCAGGGAGAGCGACGCAACCGGATTGGCCACACTGCCGATGGTGATGCTCTGAGCACGCACCTCAAGCGGCGCGGAAGCGTTGCTGTTGTTCAGGTTCACCCCGCCGCCTCCGGGCAGCGGCGCGGCTCCGATCTGTCCGGCAGTCGCATTGGCCTGCAGCGACAGGTCATTGCCAAGCCAGATGCTCTGGTTGACGTTGATGTCGTTTCCGGCGGCCAGATTGAGCGTGTGATTGAAGCGACTTGCGTTACTGGAGCCGATGGCCTGGTTGATGTTGATGCTGCCAACCGCCAACAGCGACAGGCTGCCGCCCGGGTTGCCGTTGCGGATCATCGAATTGGGCAAGGAGGTGTTGACTTCGATGTTGCCGGCATTGGCCAGCAGAACCACGTTGTTGCCCTGGAAGGTGCTGACGTTGGAAATGTCGATGTTGTAGCTGGCAGCGGTCAGGGTGATGTTGCCAGCCGTGCCGACACCGGACAGATTCAGGCCGGTATTGCTCTTGAAATCGATGTTGCCGTTGGCATAGTTGTCACCGGCCAGGGTTGGCAGCGAATCAGCGCGGCGCGCCTCGAGGATTACCGAGCCGCTCGGCGCATTGCCGACAACCGCGGCATCGTTCTGCAGGTCGATCGCTGCGCCGGCATTGTTGAAGGTGCGCACCGTCAAGCCAGCACCGATGATGCCGGTCGCCGCGCCTCCGGTCGCCTGGGTGATCGGCCCGGTGGCGTTGAGCGTAATGTCGCCTGCCCCGGCGTTGATACCGCCGCTGGTGAAGGTGATCGCACCGGCGGAGAATCCGGCCGCACCTGCCTGCGGCAGCATGCCTCCCGCAGCGCCCCCGGCACCAGCCACAAGGGTAACCCGCCCACCACCAGAACTGATCGCGCCAATACCCACGATGTTGTTGGCGACCTGCAGCGAGATCCCGCCCCCACCGCTGGTGATCCCGCCTGCACCGACAGTCAGATCGACGTTCGCACCGCTGCTGTTGGATTGGATGAATACACCGCCGCCGCCTGAATTGGTCGCCGTAACAGTCGCGGTCTGCCCAAGCCGGATCGGCGCCAATGGCGCCATGAAAGGCAGATCGGGAGGGCCAGGCACGACAAGCGTGCCGGTACCGATGCCGCCGGCTGCCGCAAGGTTCAAAGAAGACGCGAAGATCGTTCCGCCACCGGTCGCGGTGATAGCACCTGACCCACCCGCGTTGGCCGCAACATTGAGGGTCGCGGCGGGGCCCACGGTGAAGTTGGCGCCGAACTCGATGCCACCAGTGTTGTTCTGCAGATTCACCGTCGCGGCGCCGGTCGCTGTGGTATTGACGGAACCCGCCAAATTGATGGCACCGGTCTGCATGTTGCCGCCAATGCTGAGCGTGCTCACGCCGGTGATCGCTCCCAGGTCACCTGCGGATATGCCCATTGTCGATCCGCCGCTCGCGCCTCCCAGGTCGATCGTGCGCGCTGTCGTCAGCGGCCGCAGGTTGAGCGCCTGGCCGCTCAGGTTCAGCGAGCCACCGATGTCCAGGTCATCGACAATCAGATCAAGGGCCGTGCCGCTGTTGTTGACGGCCGCGCCGTTGATTTGCACCAGGCCGTTGGAACGCAGGGTGTTGCCCTGAAGGTTGATGTTGGTTGCTGCGATCGACGCGCCACCAAGCGCTGTGACCGCGCCGACACTGCCCACGGTCAGGGTGGTTGTGCCGGTCGACGCAACCACCAGGCGTTCGATACCTGCGCTGGAAGCATCGATGCTGTTGGCCCCCATGTTGAGGGACGAACTGGTCAGCTGAATGGTGCCCGGCTGGCTGCCGGCGCCTCCGGCGAGCGACAGCGCGGTCCCGAGCGTCAGGGTATTGCCGCCGGACACCCGCAGGTTCGCGCCTGCACCGGCAGTGCTGGCGAGGGTGATGGCTTCGCCGCCCAGGTTGATCGAACCGCCGCTGGTATCAACCTCCAGCACCGCACCACCTGCGACCGTGGTTCCTGCAGCTGCCGTGCCCAGTGCCGCAGCGTTGGTGGCCCGCAAGGTTCCGGCATTGATCGCAGTTGTTCCGGTGTAACTGTTCGCGGCCGCGAGCGTGAAGGTTCCGCTGCCTTGCTTGACCAGCCCGCCGCTACCACTGATGCTGCCCGCATACGAAGTGTTCGCGGCGTCGCCGGTGGTCAGTGTGGCACTGCCCAGCGCGACGGTACCGCCGGCTCCTACGAGCGATCCGATGGTGGTCGCATTGTTGGCCATGTCGAGCGTCGCCAAGGCAGAAAGCGTTACAGCAGCACTGGTCGCCAGGCGATTGGTTCCACCCAGCTGCAGGGTACCGCCGGTGATGTTCACCGTTGCCGCACCCGCGGTACCGTTGAGCAGGCTCAGGCCTGCGCCCTGGACAAGAGTGCCGGCGCCAAGGTCCGCGTTGATGACGCCGCCGTTCAGGGCGTAGGGCCCAGACGCTGTCAGTGTCCCCGTGCCACCCAGGGTGCCGCCGGCAATCGAGAAACCAGCGATCGATTCATTGCCACCCAACAGCACCGTGTTGCCCGCCCCGGCAATCGCGAGCGTGGCCCCGCCTGCCAGTCGATTGGCCGAGCCCAGGGACAACTGCGTGCCGGCGGCGCCATTGACGTTGACCGCGGTTGCCGCAGATGTGCCGTTGAGCGTCGTCGTCACCCCACCGGCAACGTTCACCGTCCCGGCACCAAGATTGGCGCTCACCGTGCCGCCGTTGAGCGCATACGGATTGCTCGCCGTCAGCGTGCCGCTGCCACCCAGGGTACCGCCGGCAATCGAGAAACCAGTGATCGACTCATTGCCGCCCAACAGCACCGTGTTGCCGGCACCGGCGATGGCGAGCGTGGCGCCGGCTGCCAGCCGATTGGCCGAGCCCAGCGTCAACTGCGTGCCCGCGGCCCCGTTGACGTTGACCGCAGTTGCCGCAGATGTGCCAGTGAGAGTCG